>JBFFQZ010000146.1:0-7288 GCA_041573235.1 Sulfitobacter sp.
GCGCCTCTGGCGATCTGGCGGCGGTCTGTCTGACCGATATCCTCGATGACGGGGTCAGCATGGTCTATTCCTTCTACACGCCCGATCGGCCCCGCGACGGGCTTGGCAATTACATCATCCTCGACCATGTGGAAATCGCCCGCAACGCGGGCCTGCCCTATGTCTATTTGGGCTATTGGGTGCCCGGCAGTCAAAAGATGGGCTACAAGGCCAAGTTTTCCGGGCTCGAGGTGTATTTGGGCGGCGCCTGGCAGCCGATGCGCGATCCCGAAGGGTTCGAGCGTGACACCCATCCGCTCATCAACGACCCCATCGCCGAGCAGGTCGCGAACATCTCGCTGCCCGACATCGCACCACGCCGCTGAGCGCACGGGCACTGCGCTAGGGCCTGTGGTCGGCTGACGGGACATCCTCCGCGCGGGCCTGTCTGACCTCATCCCATTACAATTTCCACACCATAGCACATCGCCCGCCCCGCGACCGAATACACCTGCGTCCCGACCGGCCACGGTCGGGACACGCGGGGTGTCTTGCGGGCCTGTACACGCTGCAACCTGAAGGGATCGCCCGGGCGCGGCCCGACGCAAAGGTCGGCGCCCCCGGTATCACCTGCGAATCTACCCCTGATTTTCGCAAAGCTGCGATCAACACCCCCGCAAAGCAATTTTCGGAAAGAAAATAATCCTCTCACGACACAAATTTCTCCCGATTGCCTGTTGACGCCCGCAAAACACGCTCATAATGTCCCTCAACATTCTGAGGAGTAGACGGTTCATGCCGGACCTGGTCGTCATTGTAGGAAGTTTGCGCATGGGCCGGTAACGGTAGACCATAAACGTCCCCATGCGCCCCCGACACTCTCGGGGGCTTTTTTATGCGCCACACCAAGGAATGATCTCGACAGGCCCGCCGGGCCACACCACAAGACGCCAAGGAAAAAGGACCAGTGACATGACACGCCAGATGACCGGAGCGAAAATGATCGTTCAAGCCCTGATTGATCAGGGTGTCGACACCGTATTCGGTTATCCCGGCGGCGCGGTTCTGCCGATCTACGACGAGATCTTTCAGCAAAACCACATCAAGCATATCCTCGTGCGCCATGAACAGGGTGCGGTGCACGCAGCAGAAGGCTATGCGCGCTCCACCGGCAAGCCCGGTGTGGCGCTCGTGACCTCCGGCCCCGGTGCGACGAATGCGGTGACCGGTCTGACGGACGCGCTGATGGACAGCATTCCGATCGTGGTGCTCACCGGTCAGGTGCCGACCTTCATGATCGGCTCGGACGCGTTCCAGGAGGCCGACACCGTCGGCATCACCCGCCCCTGCACCAAGCACAACTGGCTGGTGAAGGAGACAGACAAGCTGGCGGGCGTCATCCACGAGGCATTTCACGTCGCCACCCATGGCCGCCCCGGTCCCGTGCTGGTGGACATCCCCAAGGACGTGCAATTCGCAGGTGGCATGTATACGCCCAAGAAACCCTCGGTGTCGCACTATCAACCACAGCTGAAGGGCGACATGGAGGCGATCGTCGAGCTGGTCGAAGCCATCGAGCGGGCCAAGCGCCCGGTGTTCTACACCGGCGGCGGCGTGATCAATTCCGGCCCCGGCGCCAGCCAGCTGTTGCGCGAACTGGTGCAGGCCACCGGCTTTCCCATCACGTCGACACTGATGGGTCTAGGCGCCTATCCCGCCTCGGGCGAGCAGTGGCTCGGCATGCTGGGCATGCACGGCCTCTATGAAGCCAACATGGCGATGCATGATTGCGATCTGATGATCAACGTCGGTGCGCGGTTCGATGACCGCATCACCGGGGTGGTCGACAAATTCAGCCCCAAATCCACCAAGGCGCACATCGATATCGACCCGTCCTCGATCAACAAGGTGATCCGCGTCGATATCCCGATCATGGGCGACGTGGGCCACGTGCTTGAGGATCTGCTGAAGGTCTGGAAGTCGCGTGGACGCAAGACGAACTCCGAAGCGGTCGCGAAGTGGTGGAAGCAGATCGAACAATGGCGCGCCGTGGACTGCCTGAAGTTCGAACAGAAGGGCAAGACGATCAAACCGCAGCACGCCATCGCGCGGCTGGAGGCGCTGACCAAGGACCACGACCGCTATATCTGTACCGAGGTCGGCCAGCACCAGATGTGGGCCGCGCAATATCTCGGATTCGAGGATCCCAATCGCTGGATGACGTCCGGAGGTCTCGGCACCATGGGCTATGGCTTTCCCGCCAGCATCGGTGTGCAGATGGCGCATCCTGACGCGCTGGTGATCAACGTGGCCGGTGAAGCGTCATGGCTGATGAACATGCAGGAAATGGGCACGGCGATGCAGTACAAGCTGCCCGTGAAACAGTTCATCCTGAACAACGAACGCCTTGGCATGGTGCGCCAGTGGCAGGAACTTCTCCACGGCGAGCGGTATTCCTCAAGCTGGTCGGAATCCCTGCCGGATTTTGTCAAGTTGGCCGAGGCGTTCGGGGCCAAGGGCATCCTGTGCTCGGACCCCGACGATCTGGACGACGCGATCCTTGAGATGATCAACCACGACGGGCCGGTGATCTTTGACTGTCTCGTCGAGAAACACGAAAACTGTTTCCCGATGATCCCCTCGGGCAAGGCGCACAACGAGATGATCATGGGCGAGGTCGACACGCAGAACGCCATCGACGCAAAAGGATCGGTGCTGGTGTAGATCGTTTTCTTTCAAAGAAAACGGACGGAATTTTTGAAAAATTCCGATCACCGCCGCAAATACAAAGGACCCCAATGATGTCACCGCTCAAGATCAAAAAAGGCGCCACCAGCCACTCCGCCTACAACCTGCGTCCCAATTTCTCTGATGTGGAGGAACGCCACACCCTCGCTGTCCTGGTCGAAAACGAGCCGGGCGTTCTTGCGCGCGTCATCGGCCTGTTCGCCGGGCGTGGCTATAACATCGACAGCCTCACCGTGGCCGAGGTCGACCATACGGGGCACCTCAGCCGCATCACCATCGTGACCACCGGCACGCCTCAGGTCATAGAGCAGATCAAGGCGCAGGTGGGTCGTATCATTTCTGTGCGCGACGTGCATGACCTGACCGTCGAAGGCGCCAGCGTCGAACGTGAGCTGGCCATGCTCAAGGTAACCGGCACCGGCGAAAAGCGTGTCGAAGCGCTTCGTCTGGCTGATATCTTTCGCGCCAGTGTCGTCGACAGCACATTGGGAAGCTTCGTGTTCGAGATCACCGGCGCGCCGGACAAGATCGACGCCTTTGCCGATCTCATGCGCCCTCTGGGACTGACCGAAATTGCCCGGACGGGCGTTGCAGCCCTGTCGCGCGGTGAATAGTAGCAACTGAAAGGCGCGCCGGTCCGCGCGCCTGACGCCCACCTTCCAGGCCCTGCTGGCCCTGCTCCCGCAGCCTCAAACCACACGCGCATGTCGCCCCGCGACAAACCGGGTCGCTCGCGGCTGCGGCACCGCGCATGCATGGCGCTAGACTCGCTCCAACACCACAGGAGAGCGTCATGTACCCCACAGATCTCACACGCGTGCGCCGCCCCATCGAGACGGCCAATGGCCTGCCCAACGCCCATTACACCGACCCTGCCCTGTTCGACGAAGAGCGTCAGGCCGTTCTGTTCGACAATTGGGCCGGGCTTGCCGTGGCCGCTGACATCCCCGCGATCGGCGATGCCCGGCCCCTGACCTTTCTCGGCATGCCGCTGCTGATCGTGCGCGACCGTGCAGGCGCGGTGCGGGTGTTTCAGAACATCTGCCGCCACCGCGGCATGATCCTCGTGGACGCCCCGCGCAAGATCGAGGGCGCGATCCGCTGCCCCTACCATTCATGGTGCTACAGCACCGAAGGCCGCCTGGTCAGCACCCCGCATGTGGGTGGCCCGGGCCGCAACACCCACGACGGGATCGACCGCGCCCTGCTGGGCCTGATCGAGGTTCGCAGCCATGTCTGGATGGATGTCATCTGGATCAACGTATCGGGCACGGCGGCCCCGTTCGAAGTGGTCAACGCCGATCTGCTGGCCCGCTGGGCCGAATTCGACAAGCCGCTCCATCACGGCGGCGCGGACAGCCGGTTTGAGCTGACCGTCAACTGCAACTGGAAGCTCGCCGTCGAAAACTACTGCGAAAGCTATCACCTGCCCTGGGTCCACCCCGGCCTGAACAGCTATTCACGCCTCGAAGACCATTACCACATCGAGGCTCCGGGCCGGTTCTCGGGGCAAGGCACGCGGGTCTACCGGCAACTGACCGACGAGGCAGGCACCCGGTTTGCCGATTTCGATGGGCTGAGCGAAAAATGGGACGAAGGGGCAGAATATGTCACCGCCTATCCCAACGTGCTGTTGGGCGTGCACCGCGATCACGCCTTTGCGATCATCCTCATCCCCGAAAGCCTGGACCGCACTGTCGAGCACGTCCACCTCTATTACGCCACCGCCGACAGCGACGCGAGCCTGCGCGCGCGCAACACCGCGCAATGGAAAGAGGTATTTCGCGAGGATGTGTTCGTCGTGGAAGGCATGCAGCGCGGACGCCACGCCACGGGCTTTGACGGCGGCCGGTTTTCACCCGCGATGGACGGCCCCACGCATCTGTTCCACGATTGGGTTGCCGCACAGGTCGACCGCCGCCGCAGCCCTCACGCCGCGGAATGAGCACGCTGGACGACCAGTTGCTGGCCGCCCATGCGGCGGGCGACCGGCCCGCCTTGATCCGGCTGTACGAACAGGCGGCAAACGCGGCCGCGGACCTCGATGCCGCGTGTTTCTACCTCACGCACGCCATGGTCTACGCGCTTGAAGCCGGTGATCCGCATGCCGAAACCCTACGCGCGCGCCTGATCGCCGAGGGGCGCGAGATCGCGTAGCCCGGCATAGACGTGCCACGAGGCATGGCCGAGCCACGGCAGCACCACCAGCAGCCCCAGAAAGCCCGGCAGCAAGGCCAGCAACAGCAGCACCGCGATCAGCGCGGCCCACCCCAGCATCGGCACGGGATGCGCCAAGACAACTGCAATGCTGCGCACCATCGCGCTGACGTAATCGACCTCCCGGTCAAGCAGCATCGGCAGGCCCAGCACGCAGACCGCATACAGCAACAGCGCAAATGCGCCGCCCACCACGCTGCCCATGCCCAACATGATCAGGCCGTCGGGGCTGAGAAAGACCTCGGCCGAGGACATGATGTTGGTCATCGGCTTCAGTCCCAAGAACAGGGCAAAGATCATATGCCCCAGGAAGAACCAGAACAGCAGCATCACCATCATCAGCGCGCAGAGCCAGGGCAGTTGTCGGCCCAACTCGGCCCGCAGCACGCGCAGCACCCCGCCGACAGACAAGCTTTGCCCTGCGCTGCGCATCCGCGAGACCTCGTAGGTGCCCAATGCCGCGAACGGCGCGGCAAGCGGAAAGCCAAAGACCCCCAGCACCAGCCAGAACGTATGCCCCGCCCAGACCGTCAGCGCCACCATACCCCAGCCGGTCAGCACACACAGCGCCGCCACCAACAGGCCAAAGCCGGGTGCCGCGCGAAAGTCCCGCGCCCCCGCGCTCAGCGCATGCATGAACAGCGCCCGCGACGGCGCGCCAAATACCGGCACCCCATGTGTACGCCCCGTACGGTTTTCCATTTCCGCTCCCACGTTCAAAATCCCCCCTGATCGTCCTTACGCTATGTGCGGCATCATGGACCGGGCTGATAAATCACACGCGCCCAATGTCCGATGTCGCCCCGTCGCGGGTGCCGCACGGACGCGCGCCATCCGCAGGCGCGATATCGCTCCTTTACGCAGCCTGCTAAAGCGCGGGTGGCCGTTGCTGCGGCCATTGCGTCGCCCCATGCCACTGATGCGCCAACCGCAATAGCTTTGCATCGCTACCGCGTGGGCCGATCAGCTGCAGACCCGCAGGCAGCCCACCATCTCCGAATCCTACCGGGATATTCACCACCGGAAGGCCGATCAGCCCCGCAGGAACCACGACCTGCATCCATCGGTGATAGGTGTCCATGACGCGGCTCCCGATCACCTCGGGATAGATCCAGTTCACATCGAAAGGCCACATCTGCGCCGAAGGCAGCACCAGGATGTCATAGGTCTCGAACAATCGGGTGACGCGTCGGAACCAGTCCGAGCGGATCGTGCTCGCGCTCTGGACGGTCTGCGCGCTCATGGCAAGACCGCGCTCGATCTCCCACAGGGCGGCGGGTTTGAGATGGCCGCGCGTCACCGGATCGGCATAAAGCGCGCCCAGCCCCGCCGCCACGGCAAAGGAGCGCAGGTCGATCCACGACTGCCATATTGCGTCGGCGCTGAACGGGGCGTCGGTCGTCTCGACGCGGTGGCCCAGGTCCGCCATCTGCACCAGCGCCGCCTGCGAAATATCGGCAATGCCGTCCTCATAGGCAAAGGCGCCGTCCCAGTCGCCCAGCCAACCCAGCCGCAGCCGCCGCGGCGCGGTGTCGATCCGAGACAGCGTTCTGGTGGGGCTGGTGGTCAGCGGCTGGCGCGGGTCGGCCCCTGTCATCGTGTCCAGCAATGCCGCAAGGTCGCCCGGCGTGCGCGCCATCGGACCCAGCGTGGACAGTTGGTGCATGAACATGTCGCCCTTGGGCTCTGACGGAACGGTCCCCCAGGTGGGCCGCATGCCATAAACGTTGTTCCATCCCGCCGGGTTGCGCAGACTGCCCATCATGTCAGACCCGTCCGCGACGCTCAGCATCCCCGCAGCCAGCGCCGCCGCAGCCCCGCCCGAAGACCCGCCCGCCGAGCGGCTCAGGTCATAGGGGTTGCGGGTCGCCCCGTGCACCGGGTTGAATGTATGCGAGCCGAGCCCGAATTCGGGCGTGTTGGTCTTGCCGATGATCAGCGCGCCCGCCGCGCGCAACCGCGCGACCATGATGTCATCCTCTTCGACCACCGCGTCCGCAAAGAGCGGCGACCCCTGCGTCGTGGGCAGGCCCGCGGCATTGGCCAGATCCTTGATCGCGATGGGAATGCCATGCAACCAGCCCGACCGGGGCCCCGCATCGGCCGCGCGCGCCTGCGCCATCAGGCGATCGGGGTCACGCAGGTTGACGATCGCGTTGACGCGCGGGTTCACCGCCTCGATCCGGGTCAATGTGGCGGCCATCAGCTCTTCGGCCGACAGGTCCCCACGCTCAAGCGCGGCGGATTGGGCGCGCGCATCCATGCTCAGAATATCCATGCGCGATTATGGCCTCCTGCGGCGCGGCTGTGCAATGGCTTTTGCGCCGACCTGAGTGGAATCACC
>JBFFQZ010000147.1:0-7239 GCA_041573235.1 Sulfitobacter sp.
GCCGAGGATCTGCATGTCGCCCCTTTGCGTCACGCCCCTCTCGCTGAGGTCAACATCATCGCACTCCGCGATCATGTACCGCGAAATCGTCGTCGTCGCCTGATACATCTTTTCGGTCAATGCTTCGGGGGCCGGACCTCCGTTGGCCCCATTGAACTTGATCCCGAAATCTTCGTCGATGCCACCGGGATTGTGGCTTGCTGACAGGATGAAACCGCCGTCCGCGCCGTTGCTTCGGATCAGATGCGAAGCGGCGGGCGTTGACAGAATGCCGTCCTGCCCGACGATCACCTTTGCCGCGCCCTGCGCCATGGCCATCCTGAGGATCGTCTGAATTGCCGATTTGTTGAAATACCGGCCATCGCCCCCGACCACAAACACCTGCCCCGCGCCCCCGCCGATGGCATCGAAAACGGACTGCACAAAGTTTTCGAGGTAATGAGGCTCCATGAAAACCCGGCATTTCTTGCGCAGGCCCGATGTGCCGGGTTTCTGACCCGCAATCGGGGTCGTGCTTATGGTATCGATTTTCATCTCAAACTTTCTCCATTCGGGTGGCGCGGCGTCGATCCATCACCCTGCTCAGCGTGTTCAGGGCATCCAGATCGTCCAGCGCATTCAGGTCCAGCGGATATTTGCGCCGCCAGTTGGGGTGCTGATCAATCGTGCCGGGCAGGTTCTGCGCCTCGGTCAGACCCAGGATATCGTCCAGTTGCAGGCTGACCAACGCGGCGGGCGACCCCGCCAGAAGCGCGCTGACCGAGGTCGAGAAATCGCCGGGCGTGCCGACCAAAGCCCGAAAATCAGCAACGTCATCCGCGCGCCGTTCCCGTGTGGCGCCCGCTTGCTCTGCGTTCATCCAGCCCAGACGCTGCCACCATTCGATGTCGCGGCCAAGTTCGAACCCTTTGACGGTCGGTGTGTCATGGGTCGAAAAACACGCAAGAACCCTTGGCCGCTCATGTGCCGGATCGCGGAAGTGCCCATCGTGGTCCTTTTCGTACTGCAAGACCGAATAGCCGTAGAAACCGTGATCGTTGATCGTCTCGCGGAACCCCTCGGGCACCAGGCCCAGATCCTCGCCAACGACGGTACAGCCGTATCTTTCCGCCTCGATCTTGATGATCGCCAGAAGAGCCTCGAACGGCTGCCGGATATAGCCCCCCGGACTGCCATCATCGGGGATCCAGAAACTGCGGTTCAGGCCCAGCACATGGTCGATCCGAACCACGCCCGCGTGCCGCATGACCTGGGCGATGATCCGGCGCAGGGGGCGGTAGTTCACGGCCTGCAGCTTGCGCGGCGCAAAGGCCGCCAAGTCCCAGTTCTGCCCCTCCGGGCTCAGGTGATCCGGCGGCGCCCCGATGGAGACGCCCTGTGCGATGATGTCCTGCGCGCACCAGCTTTCCGCGCCATCGCGCCGGGGGCCGACAGCAAGGTCGAGGTACAAACCCAGCGAAAGCCCCCCCGCCTGTGCCCGCACCCGTGCATCGGCAAGCTGTGAATCCGCGATCCATTGAAGCCAGCAGTGAAACCGCTCCCGCGTGGCATCCGCACGCGTATCGGTCCCGGCCGACCACTGGCGCCAGTCCGTGCCATGCAGTTCCGCCATCCCCTCGAAGATGGCAAAGGTGTTCAGGTCCTCCGCCCCGGCGATGACGAATGCATCGAACGCGGCCCGTGCGGCGCAGCTTCCCTCTGTCTCAAAAATCGCGAACAGCGCCTCGAGCGTGCGTTGGTGCAACCGCTTGTGGGCCTGATAGTCGATGTTGACGCCGTCGCGCAGCGCCGCCAGTCCCGGCTCTGCACCGGCCCGGATGGCGCGCGCGGCGACACTGTCTTCGAGGCCGGGAATCGCATCGAGCGCGATGTGCGCCGTGTTCAGAAACCCCCGGTGCGACGGCGAATAGGGGCTGAACGCAGCGCTGGCATATCCCATGGAATGGATCGGATTGAGCCCCACGAACCCGGCACCTTTGGCCCCCGCGATCTCCGCCACGCGCGCCAGATCGTCGAAATCCCCCAACCCGCCATTGCGGTCGGACCGCAACCCGTACAGCGCCAGCGTGACACCCCAAAGCCGGTCCGCGCCCATCAGGGTCTCGATCGGGGGCAGCCGCCGCGGTGCGACCAGAACCCGCACGACATCCGCGCGCGCGCCGACCTGGGTCCGAAGTTCATAGACGCCTGACGCAAGCGGGGGCAGCGCGATGCTGTCGCCCGCAGGCCCCTGCGCACAGACACAGCCAGTATCATCGCAGTGCAGCGTCCACGTAGCGCCAAGACCGAAATTCAGCTGACAATACTGGCCGCTTTCCACGATGATTTCCTCGGGAAACCAGCGGTTCGCTTCCGCATGGTGCAGCGCGGCAAGGCTGTCGCGGACCGCGCCGGGGCTGTCGGCGGCAATACCGTTGGCGGTCAGCAGCGCGCGCTGCGTTTCGGGCGTGATGACCCGGTCCTGCCCCTGCAGGTCGCCATAGCGCTCCAGCACCCCGCCCAGCGCGGCCAGCGCGGCAAGATCCGCGTCATCGTTCATGTCTGCGGCCCTTCATCTTGCAGAACGAACGCGGCAACCGACTGTGGCGCGACCATCGCCGTCGCGGTTTCCCGCGCGCCCTGCCCGGCCTGATCCGTGTCGATGCCCCGCACCCAATGTCGGCCCTCCAAATTGTCGGGCAAGCTCACGGCAAGCGCATTTTCGGTGCGGTTGAAGGCGATGAACACCACGTCGTTATCCGGCTCGAACTCCGGTGCCTCGGCCGAGCACCTCAGCGTCAGACAGAAATTCGACAGACCCGGATCGCGCCACTGCAACGGGCCGCCGTCGAAATCGGTCCAGTCGACGTCAGGCAACCCATCGGCAGGCCGCTTCGCCGCGTGCAGGAAACGCGTCTGGCGCAGGGCGGGATGCGCCCGGCGGAACGCGCTGAGCGTCGCCACGAAATCCAGAAGCCCGGCGTCGGCGGTCGCCCAGTCGAGCCACCCTGTCGCATTGTCCTGACAATAGGCGTTATTGTTGCCACCCTGCGAATTTCCAAATTCATCCCCGCCAAGCAGCATCGGCGTCCCCTGTGACAAGAAAAGCGTGGCCAGCATATTGCGCTGCCGCCGCGCGCGGGTGTCACGGATGGTCGGGTCGTCCGTCTCACCTTCGGCTCCGCAATTGTCGCTGAAGTTGGCGTTATGACCATCGCGGTTGTTTTCCGTGTTCGCCTCGTTGTGGCGTTTGGCATATCGGGTGGTATCGGCCAGCGTGAAACCATCATGGCTGGCCAGAAAGTTCACCGAAGCCCAGCTGCGCCGCCCGCCATTGTCGAACATGTCCGCCGACCCCAGCAGTCGCGCCGCCAGCTCCTGTGCACTATGCGCGTCACCACGCCAGTATTGCCGCACCGTATCGCGGTAGCGGTCGTTCCATTCGGCGAACTCGTGGGGAAAACCGCCCAGCTGATATCCGCCGGGCCCGATGTCCCATGGCTCTGCAATCATGCGCGCCTGCGCCAGTACCGGGTCCTGCCGCAGCGCATCAAAGAACCCGCCCCAAGGGTCGAACCCGTGCGCCTCGCGGCCCAATGTCGTGGCAAGGTCGAAACGGAAGCCGTCGACGCCCATACATTCGACCCAGAAACGCAGGCTGTCCAACACCATGCGCAGCACCTGCGGGTGCGCGATATTGAGCGTGTTGCCACAGCCCGTGTCATTGACGTAATAGCGCGGCTGCCCGGCCAGCAGGCGGTAGTAGGAGGCATTGTCCAGCCCGCGAAACGACAGGGTCGGGCCGTACTGATCGCCCTCGGCCGTGTGGTTATAGACCACGTCAAGGATGACCTCGATCCCCGCGGCATGCAGCGCCGCCACGGCATCCCGAAAACCGCTGAGGCCGTTGGGCCCGAAATAGCGCGGTTCGGCTGCGAAAAATCCAATCGAATTATAGCCCCAGTAATTCGTCAGCCCACGCTTTACCAGGAACGCATCGTCAAGGAAGGCATGAACCGGCAACAGCTCTATCGCGCCGACACCCAATTTCCGGAGATGGGCGATCATCGGCGCACTGGCCAATCCCTCGTAGGTGCCGCGCAACGCCTGCGGCACGTCCTGTCTGGTTTTGGTCAGCCCTTTGACATGCGCCTCATAGATCAGATCGCGCGTGCCCTGCCGCCGGGTTCCGCGCACCACCGGTGCGAACAGCGCCGGGTCCGAGACGACGCATTTGGGAACGAAAGATGCGCTGTCGGTCCGGTCAAATGACAGATCCTCCGCCGATGAAGTCGGATCGAATCCCCGCGTTGCGGGGTCATTTGTCCACGCGCCGTGATATTCGCGGGCGTAGGGATCGCAGAGCAGCTTGTTGGGATTGAACCTTTGGCCGCGTTCTGGCGCATAGCTGCCGTGCGCGCGATAGCCATAGAGACTGCCGACCGGCAGCCCCTCGACATAGCCGTGCCAGATCGGGCCGGTCCGCTCGGGCAGCATGATCCGGGCGGTCTCTGTCAGCCCATCGGGCGAAAACAGGCACAACTCCATTGCCGAGGCATTTTCGGAAAACACCGCAAAGTTGACACCTGCGCCATCGTGATGCGCGCCCATCCGGTGCGCCGTCCCGCTGGATATCCGGTAAGTGTTCATGCCGCGCGCATTCCTCGGCTCAGCCCTTGGCCACGGCGGCATAAACCGCCTGATAGGCCGCCGCAGAGGCATCCCAGCCGACCGGGTGGCGCATTGCGCGGCGCATCATGCCGCCCCACACTTTGGGCTGTCGATAGATCGCGCAGGCGCGGGCAATGGCCTGCCCCAGCATCGTCGCGTTGATCGGCGCGAACTGAAACCCAGTGGCGCAATCCGCGGCCAGAGCCGCCTCATTGGCGTCGATCACCGTATCCGCCAGCCCGCCCGTCCGCGCAACGATCGGCAAGGTTCCATAGCGCAGCCCGTAGAGCTGCGTCAGGCCGCACGGCTCGAACCGCGAGGGGATCAGGATCGCGTCGGCGCCCCCCTGCAACAGATGCGACAGCGCTTCGTCATAGCCGATGATCGTGCCGACGGACCCCGCGTAACGACGGGACGCATCGACGAACGCCTGCTCAAGCGCCTTGTCGCCAGTGCCGAGCACAGCCAGCCTGCCACCTTCGGCGACAAGCTCCGGCAGGCAGTCCAGCAGCATGTCCAACCCCTTCTGGGAGGTCAGCCGACTGATCACGCAAAAGAGCGGCCCGTCCCCCGGCTCAAGACCGAAGCGCGCGGCGGCCTCGACCTTGTTGGGAGCCTTGCGCCTGAGCGTGCGAACACCGTAGGGCGCGGGCAGATAGGCGTCCGTTTCAGGGTTCCAGACGTCCAGATCAATGCCGTTCAGAATGCCGGTGAGATCCGCGCGTCTTGCCTGCAACAGCCCCTCCAGCCCCATGCCGAATTCCGGCGTCAAAAGCTCGCATGCATAGCTGGGGCTGACAGTGGTGATCGCATCGCTCAGCGCCAGACCGCCCTTCAGGAAACCGATGTTGCCGAAATACTCGACGCCGTCGGGCGTGAAGAGATCCGCGTTCAGCCCCAGCGCCCCCAGCCGCGTGGCGTTGAACAGTCCCTGGAAGGCGATGTTGTGGATCGTCATCACCACCGGCGTCCCGACATTCGCCTGACGCAGGTAGGCGGGCACCAGCCCCGCCTGCCAGTCATGCGCATTGACCACGTCCGGCACCCAGTCGCCGACCCCATCCCGTGCGATCTGCGCCGCGGCAAAGGACAGCGCGGCAAAGCGCAGGTCATTGTCCGGCCAATCCCGCCCGTCGGGCCCCAGATAGATGCCACCCGGCCGGTCATAGAGATGTGGCGCACGCAGCAGCAACAAGGACAGCCCCTCGGCCTGCACGGCAACCAGGTCGGCAATACCTCCGAACAGGTCCCCGAACCGGGCGACGACAGTGCCCTGCCCCGCCAGCGATTCGAGCGCCGGATAGGCGGGCAGCAACACCCGCACGCTGTCGCCCGTCGCCGACAGCGCCTTGGGCACCGCGCCGATCACATCGGCAAGGCCGCCGGTCTTGATGAAGGGCGCACATTCAGAGGCGACGAACAGAATTTTCACATCAATCTTCCAGCTTGTCGATCATCGGCTGCGTGATCAGGCAGATGCCGTTCTCCGAACGCCGGAAACGCGCCGCGTCCAACGCGGGATCCTGCCCCACCACCAACCCTTCGGGAATGACCACACCGCGGTCCAGAACCACATTCCTGAGCTGCGCGTTGCGGTTGATCTCGGCATAGGGCATCGCGACAACCCCTTCTAGTTCTGAATAGGAATGGGTGCGCACGCCGGTGAACATCAGGCACCGGTCCAGGCTGGACCCCGAAATGATACAGCCCCCCGACACCATCGAGGATACCGCATGCCCACGACGCCCCTTTTCGTTGTGAATGAACTTGGCGGGCGCGGTGAGTTCGGAATAGGTCCAGATCGGCCAGGTGTTGTCATAGAGGTCCAGTTCGGGCCGGAAATCCGTGAGATCGATATTGGCCTGCCAGAACGCATCGACAGTGCCCACATCGCGCCAATAGGCTTTTTCCTCGAGCCCCGAGCGCACGCAGGAACGACTGAACGGATGCGCGATCGCTTTGCCTTCCTTGACGATCATCGGGATCACATCGCCGCCGAAATCGTGGCCATAGCCGGGCTGTGCGACGCAATGGGCCAACAGCTTGAACAGGTACTCCGTCTCGAAGACGTAGATCCCCATGCTAGCCAACGCCATGTCTGGGTCGTTCGGCATCGCGGGGGGATCGGCGGGTTTCTCGATGAAGTCGAGGATGCGATCCTGGGCATCGACCTTCATCACGCCAAAACCGCGTGCCTCCATCCGGGGGACTTCGATACAGCCGACCGTCACGTCCGCACCGCTTTCAACGTGGTGCTTGATCATGAGGGAATAGTCCTGCTTGTAGATGTGATCACCGGCGAGGATCACGATGTACTTGGGGCCGTATCCCTTGATGATGTCCTCATTCTGGGTCACCGCATCCGCCGTGCCCTTGTACCAGTTCTCGTTCCCCATCTGCTGGGACGCTGGCAGAATATCGAGCGTTTCGTTCCGTTCGGCCCGGAAAAAGCTCCAGCCGCGTTGCAGGTGGCGGATCAGCGAGTGCGCCTTGTACTGCGTCGCCACAGCGATCCGGCGAATGCCGGAGTTGACCGCGTTGGAGAGGGGAAAGTCGATGATGCGGCTCTTGCCGCCGAAATACATTGCC
>JBFFQZ010000148.1:0-7237 GCA_041573235.1 Sulfitobacter sp.
CGCCTGGCCGCGGATCTCGACCGTGCTGCCCGCCGCAAGAGACGCAGGCGCATCGAGCGTGGCGACAAGGGTGGTGCCGTCCAGCGTTGCGTCCGTGATGGTGAAACTCTGGCTGCCCGCAATCAGCGACTGGCCCACGTAGGCCGCGGCCTGGGCGCCGAACCCCGTCAGGCGCAGCTGCGTACCGGTGCCCGACGCGACCAGCCCCGTGCCAAGCGATCCCTCCACAACAAGGGTAAAGGCCGCGGCCCTGTCGAGGTCGAACCGGCCATTTTCACTCAATCGAACCGCGCCCGCGCTGTCAGGGTTGAGGTCCTGCAGGGTCTGCGCGATCGGCGCCCCGCCCTGCGCCGGCAGGGCCGTGCCAAGCTCGAAGCCTAGGTTTAGGTCCAGCGTGCTTGTGATCGCGGGCGTGACAAAGACCTCCTGCCCGGCGGTGGTGATCTCGACGTTGGCCAGCGGCTCGGGCACGTCATCGTCGGCAAGCGTCAGGTTCAGCTCCGTGCTGGACGTGACCGAGAGCGACAGCGGCAGCGTTATTCCCCCCCGACCGGTGTCCGCATCCCAGGAAAAGCCGAAGCGCGGTGTTGCAGTCGCACCTGTCGCGGCCTGCAGATCCTGCGCAAGACCGGCAAGGTCCGCAAAGATGCCACCTTGGTTGATCCGGGTGATGGTCGAACTGCCCGATCCGACAACACTAAGGACCGACGCGCTGAGCGCGGTCAGCATCGGCACGCCTTCAAACTGGCCCGTGAACTCCAGCGAGAAGCTCGGTCCATCATCAGGGCGGGCGGACAGATCACGAACGATGAAGTCCCGCGCGCTCAGCCGGTCGGAACTGGCCGCCAGCGCATCGACGATGTCTTGCGCACTGGCATCGTTGAGGATCACGTCGGTTGAAAACGTGGCATTGAAGGCGCGCCACTCGCTGAAATCGAGCGCCAGGCGGAAGCCCTCGCTGGGTGCGACGACGACGTCGACAACCTCGTTGCGCAACGCACGTGCCAGCCGGTCTGCCTCGTCGCCCAGTTGCGATGCCTCGCCCAGCGTAAGCTCGGCCAGATCCGCGTCCTGCAGGAAGGGCAGCGTCTGGGCCAGCCCCTCGCCGCCTTCGAAGGACCGGATCGAGGCCGCGAAAGCGCTGAACAGCCCGGCCATGTCGCTGGCGCCGAGCTTGCTGGCCGCGGTCAGCGCATCGGGCATGTCGACATACACTGGCGCCGCAGTCCCGAACAGATCGCCCCCCGCCTGGATCGGCCCCCCGAGCGAGACGACCCCGTTCAACGGCGACAGATCCGTACCGGCGGCGAAATGCGCGGCATCGGCGGTGACGGGCAGCGCCACGTCCAGCGCGCGGGTTTCAAAGTGCAGCGCATCGGTGGTGTCAGGGGTGCTGCCCAGCGAAACCTTGCTTCCGAGGGACGCGCCAAGCGAGACCTCGGCCGTCAACCCGTCGGCACCCAGCGTCATCGGCACCGCCCCCGCGCGCAGACCCGCACCCGCGCCCGGTGCGCTGAGCGCGTCGACCGTCGCCGCGGCCTCGACCAATGTGAAGCTGCCCGCCTCGGTCCAGTGCAACCCAAGGCCCAGCCGACCTGTCATGTCGATCGTCGTGCCCGCGTCGAACTTCAGCCCGCGCTCTAGCAGCTCTGGCGCATCGGCCAGATCGATGGCCCCGGCGTTGGTCGCCGACAGCTCGAAACGGATCGCAGAGGTTTCGAGTACAGTCGTACCCTGCACTGTGATTTCGCGGACCGCGCGCGCCGCGAGCGTCAGCCCATAGCCGTCGCCCCCCGTCGCAAAGGCCCCGCCCACAGGCCGCGCATTGCTGAAATCGCTGGCAGCGTCGCGGGCATAATCGGCGAGAATCTCGTTGAGCGCGTCCAGTGTCGTCGGCGTCCCGAGATCGCCATCGGCCTCGACGCGGGTCTGCAACTGCGCCGCGATGCTCTGTACAAGCGGACGGCCCTTGGCACTGAAGGGGTCGTTGTTCGACGACGTCCGCAGCGCGTCGATCAACCCCAATTGCCGCGCCAGCGCATTTTGCAGCACCGACATCCTGACGCTCGTGCTGCCAAAGGTGAACCCGGTGGCGCTCTCGTCAATTGCTATTGTCAAGATCCCGCCAGGGCGGTTCACGGCCACGATCAGATCACCAACGGTGAGCGCGCCGGTTTGCTTTCTGGTGACATCGCGGATCGCACCTTCGGACAGGTCTACGAACCGCTCAATGCCATTGTCAGTTTCAAGAATGAGCCTCCCATAGGCAAAACCGCCGTCAACCGGCAGAGCGGCCAGCAGGGTGTCGTTGGTCAGCGTCCCCAGGCGCGTCTGACCCGGCGCGACCCAGTCTCCAAAGTCGATCCCGCTCAGCGGCACGGCTTCGTCAAAGCGGCTATCCGACAGCAACGCGGTTTCCAACTCCGCCAATCGGGAAGGTCCATCGAGCACGGTCGGCGCGAGCAGCCTCAGGAAACCGTCATGGGCCGCGCCGACCTGCGCCTCGGTCGCCGTGCCCTCGACAAGAATCGTATCGCCCGCGTCATGGGCCACTTCCGTGCCGTCATCGAAAATCAGCGTGCCGCCCACCAGACGCGCCTCGCCCACGGAGGCAGGCAGGATCACGGTATCAAGGCCCGCGCCGGTGTCGATCTCCAGATCGGGCGTGCCGGTGACGGTGATGCGGTCGTCGCCCGCGCCCGAAGCGATGGCGATCGTCGGACCGCTCTGCCCGGAGGACAATGTCAACGCACCCGCGCCGTCGCGGCCCAGCGTCACCGTGGTACCACTGCCCGTCGCGTCAACGGTGATCGCGTCGCTGAACCTGGTCCCGGCAAGCTCCAACCGGTCTTCCGTGTCGAGCCCGACAATGGTCAATCCGGCGCTGTCGGCGGACATCAGAACCGTTTCCGAAAGTGTTTCCGAAACGATGAGGCGTCCGGTGAAATCGGTGGCGTCCACCGTTCCCTGGCTTCCTGCCGCGACAAACTGCACCGCCGCCGCCGGGTCCAACGTTTCGGCCAGGGCATCGGCCACGGTGCGCGCAATGGTCAGGGTCTGGCCGTCGGCATCTGCGCCCACCACCAGCACACCATCGGCAAGCGCCGTGGTCGCCGCGACTTGCGACGTGGTGGCGCCGGATTCGTCCAGCAGCCTGAATTGTTCCGCCGCCTCATTATAGTCCAGCGTGAAGGCCGCGTTCGCCGCGCCGGCAAAGCTCAGGTCCGCAGACAGCAGCAACCGCTTTTCCAGGGCTTCGAAGTGTAGCGTGCCGGCGCCGTCCGGACGGGCAGCGCCCAGCCGGGCCTGTCCAGTCTCGCGTCCCGCCTTCTTGATGGAGTTTCGCGGCGCCCCGTCATTTTCAAAACGGTCGCCCTTCGCATCAAATGGATACGCCATAACCCCACCCTTCAATCATCAGATTCCCCTGAAAACGCTTCGCGGGGTAAACTTGTCTTGTGAAAAATACGGCCCCAGAAAAAAGCCGTGTCTTACAAAAATTATCGTGCCAGCGTAGATCACGTAACATTGATCACTCAAGGTAAAACTTCATCCTCCTCTTCTTTAGCGCTTCTTGCGGGGCCTTAGATCTTCAACAATCCACACTTAAATCCCTCATTGTTCACGAAATAGGAAAAATACTTTACCCCATCCAAGTTTCGCTGATGACGGCGGAAACGCCCGTTTTGGCCGATTCCGTGGACGCTTGATGTGAACCACCGTCAAAGCATCCGCCTGTCGCCGCGAGATCTGCACAATAAACAGGCCGTTAAATTCAATGGATACATTTTGGGAAGCGCCTTGTGGGTGAAACCGGTCTGCACGATCACACCCACAGCCGCCGCAAGCTCGGCTGACGCTTGGGCACCTGTGCCTGTTTCTCAGGCCCGGATACGCTACCGATGCGGAAAAACGCGCGAGAATGCTTGTGAATCGAAATCGGACGCTATCTATTTGCGCGACAGAACACCGGGGCACCTCAAGCTCCGGGCAGAAACACAGGGAGACACCAGATGAAAACAATCACCATGCTCACGACAGCCGTGCTGCTGTCCACCACCGCGCTGGCCCAGGCCGAGACGCTGCGTTGGGCGCGTGCGGGCGATGCGCTTACGCTCGATCCGCACGCCCAGAACGAAGGGCCCACCAGCGCACTGGCGCATCAGATCATGGAAACGCTTGTCATGCGCGACATGGAAGGCACGCTGGTGCCGTCGCTCGCGACTGAATGGGGCCCCTCCGAGGCCAACCCCAACGTCTGGGTATTCAAGCTGCGCGAAGGCGTGACCTTCCACGACGGCGCGGCGTTTGATTCCTCGGACGTGAAATTCAGCCTCGACCGCGCCATGAGCGAAGACAGCGACTACAAGGAACTGCTCGCCTCGGTCAAGGAAGTCCGCGCGCCCGACGCGCTGACCGTCGAAATCGAGACAAACGGCCCGAACCCGATCATGCCGAACAACCTCACCAACCTGTTCATCATGGATCAGGACTGGGCCGTGGCGAACAACGCCACCAAGGTGCAGGACTATGAGGGCGGCGAAGACACGTTTGCCGCCAAGAACGCCAACGGCACCGGCCCTTACAAGCTGGTCAGCCGCGAACCCGACGTGAAAACCGTCCTGACGATCAACGACACCTACTGGGGCAAGGATGAATTCCCCATGGAGGTGACCGAGATCATCTACACCCCGATCCAGAACGCCGCGACCCGCGTCGCCGCCCTGCTGTCGGGCGAGGTCGATTTCATCCAGGACGTACCGGTGCAGGATCTCTCGCGCGTCTCGGGCACCGACGGGCTGGACGTGCGCACCGCGCCGCAGAACCGGGTGATCTTCTTCGGCATGAACTCGGGCGATGACGACCTCAAGACCGACAACATCGAGGGCAAGAACCCCTTTGCCGACGTGCGCGTGCGCCAGGCGATGAACATGGCGATCAATCGCGATGCCATCAAACAGGTCGTGATGCGTGGCCAGTCGGCACCAGCGGGCATGATCGCGCCACCCTTCGTGAACGGCTGGAACGAAGCGATGGACAGCTCGTCCAAGACCGACATCGAAGCGGCCAAGGCGCTGATGGCCGAGGCCGGTTACGGCGACGGCTTCTCGATCACGCTGAACTGCCCCAACGACCGCTACATCAACGACGAAGCGATCTGTCAGGCAGCCGTGGGCATGTACGCCCAGATCGGTGTAACCGTGAACCTAGATGCACGGCCCAAGGCACAGCACTTCCCGCTGATCAACACGCTTGAAACCGATTTCTACATGCTGGGCTGGGGCGTACCGACCTACGATTCCGAATACATCTTCAACTTCCTGGTCCACGGCCGGGATGAGAAATACGGCTCGTGGAACGGCATCCGCTACGACAACGCCGAGCTGAACGCCAAGATCGAAGCGCTCGCGTCGGAGACCGATCTGCCCAAGCGTGACGCAATGATCAACGAGATCTGGCAGGTCGTGCAGAACGAGGCGCTCTATGTTCCGATCCACCACCAGGTGCTGAACTGGGGCATGAAATCAAAGGTCGACACCATCGTTGCCGCCGATGACACCGCCAAGTTCAAATATTTCAAGATGAACTGATCCGGGTCACGATCCCGTATCCCATCGCGAAAGGCGGCGCTCCGGCGCCGCCTTTTTTCCGAGCGCTGTCGACTGCGACGGCTTGACGCAGCTGACGCTGGATATCTGCGCCCCGCGTGCTAACCTCGGCGCGACGCATGACGGCACATCACCTGAAAGGACACCTCCCATGTTACGACTGGCAACCGCATCCGCGCTGGCACTGGCGCTGGTAATGCCCGCGCAGGCCGCGCAATTCACCTGGGCCGAAACCACGGATCCGCAAACCATGGATCCGCACGCGGTGAACTCCGCGCCGGTCCTGGGATTTCTCAACAATGTCTACGAGGGTCTCGTGCGCCGCGGCAAGGACATGGCGATCGAACCCGCCCTCGCCACCGCGTGGGAGCCGATCGGAAACGGCGAGGGCTGGCGGTTCACCCTGCGGCAGGGCGTGACCTTCCACGATGGCAGTACCTTTGACGCCGACGACGTGATCTTTTCCTACCAGCGCGCCTCGGACGCAAGCTCGGACACGCGCAGCTGGTTCGCGCCCGTGGCAAAGGTCAATCGCGTGGACGACCATACCGTCGACATCATGACCACAGCACCCAACCCGATCTTTCCCGACAGCATCGCAAACTGGATGATCATGGACAGCGGCTGGGCCGAGGCGAATGACGCCGCGCTCCCCGACAAGGAAAACGGCAACTACGCCACGCTCAACACCAACGGCACCGGCGCCTTCCGCGTCACGGCACGCGAACCGGGCCTGCGCACCGTGCTGGAACCTTTCGCGGGCTGGTGGGACACCGCGACCCACAACATCACCCGCGCCGAGCTGACGCCGATCCAGAACTCCGCCACCGCCGTTGCGGCGCTGTTGTCGGGGGATGTGGATTTCATCAACCCGGTTCCGATCCAGGACACAGAGCGGCTGAAACAGAACCCCGACCTCAAGGTCATCCAGGGGATCGAAGCGCGCGTGATCATGCTGGGCTTCCCGCATGAGGCCGCGGCGCTGAAATATTCCGCCGAAACCTCTGACGCCAACCCCTTTGCCGACGTGCGCGTGCGCCGGGCGGTGGCTCACGCCATCAACGTGCCCGCCATCCTCCAGACGATCATGCGCGGCAATGCCCAGGAGGTCAGCCAGCTCGTCAGCCCCGCCATGCGCGGCTATTCCGATGCGCTGGCGGCGCGCCCCGCCTATGATCCCGACGCCGCGCGCGCACTGCTGGCCGAGGCCGGTTATGCCGACGGCTTTTCCTTTGGGCTCAAATGCCCCAACGACCGTTACCTGAATGACGAAAGCGTCTGCCAGGCGATCACGGGGATGCTCGCGCAGGTCGGCATCCGCGCCACGCTGGACGCGATGCCGGTACAGAACTACTGGCCCGAACTGCGCGCCGACAATTACGACATGTACCTGCTGGGCTGGTCGCCCGGCACCTTCGACGCCGAACACCCCATCCGCTTCCTCGCTGCCACACCCAACGAGGAAAAGAAGCTCGGCAGCTGGAACTTCGGCGGCTACTCCAATGCACGCGTGGACGAACTGCTGCCGATGATCCAGTCGGAGATCGACGACAGCAAACGTCAGGCGATGCTGGATGAGACGGCAAAGATCCTCCAGGACGAGGCCGCCTATGTCCCGATGTACGTGC
>JBFFQZ010000149.1:0-7210 GCA_041573235.1 Sulfitobacter sp.
GACCTCGGCGACGTGGCGGCCAACTGCGTGGTCGAAGACGCGACCGCCACCGTGGAAGATTCGCTTCGCGGAGACGTCACGGTCGAATCCTCGGGCAGCGTTGCCTACACGATTTCGTTGTCCCAGGACGTGCGCGTCAATGGCGGTGCGATCGGCGTGACCCGCTCGGCCAGCGGTTTCAATCACATCATCGAGATGGATGCGGCGGCGGTGGGCGGCACCTTCCGGTTGTCCTTCGAGGGTGCCCGCACGGCGGGGCTGTCGTTCGATGCTTCAGCAGAAACTGTGGCCGATGCGCTGCGCTCGCTGGACTCGATCGAACAGGCGGGCCTGTCGCTGAATGTGCTGCGCAACGGCACGAGCTTCGTTGTCGTCTTCGAATCCCTCACCGGCAGCCTGATCCGCGCCGATGGCAGTACGTTGATCACGTTGGCGACCTCTGCCGAAGAGGGCGACCGGAACAACATCGAGGTTGTACGCGAATACGTTGACGTAGAGGGCGCGACCGTCAGCGAAACCTTCGGTGTGGGCGATTTCACCATCTTCGGCAATGTGCTGACCTTCACCGACGCCGACGGCAACCCGCGCGAACTGGGTGGGCTGTTCCGCGTGGTCTATGATGTCGAACGCGCAGGGTATGACGGGCTTGGTGTCGAAGACGTGACGTTCCGCATCGGCGACAGCGATGCGCCCGGTGTATTGATCGACACCATCGGCGGCGCGCCGACGCTGGTCGAGGACCGTGCCGACATCACCGCCAGCTATCTCGTGCGCCTTAGCGCCGGACCTGCCGAGGGTGAGACCGTTACGGTCCGCATCGCGGGCCCCGAGACGCGCACGACGAATGGACCGCTGGCCGCGTTGCAGCCGCAGGTCGGTTTCGTGGCGCAGGCGGGCCAGACGATCGCCGACAACGGCGATCTGCTGATCAGCTTCACCTCCGAAACCTGGACCACGGGTGCGACCGTGGTCCTGAGGGCCCTGTCGGACGCCAATATCGATGGCGGCGATACCAAGGTCTTTGCCCAGCGGCCCGAAACCCTGAGCGCGATCCGCGGTCCCCTGTTCATCGATGGCGCGGGGGGCAACGGCTCGTTCGCGGGGCTGATACAGCCCGTGCTGGTGCGCGGCGAAACGGATGCGCCCGACACGGATGGAGAGATCATCGCCGCAGAGGGTGCGCAAATCACGGTGCCCGCCGACGGACTGGGACAGGCTGTGCTGGCGCTGACTGACCCCGACGCCCAGCTTGAGGCGCTTGTGGGGCGCACCATCAGCCTGCTTGATAGTGCCGCCGACGGGCTGGGACGATTCCGCCTGATCACCGAAGCGGTGCGCGAGGGCGATGCCGTGCGGCTGACGCTGAACAGTGGCTTAGACGGTGTGGTGACGGGTGCAGGCTATGCGGTCACGACACTTTCGGCGAATTACTTCGTCGATGAGGCCGAACAGATCGACCGTCTTTTTGCAAGTGACGCCGATGCCATGCGCGACCAGCGCGGCACGTTGACGGCGACCCGGCTGACGGGCTTTGGCATGGGGCCTGCGCAACGCATCGGCGACGCCTATCTTGCCGGGGGCATCGGGTTCGACCGGCTCGAAGGGCTGTCGCTGCGCCTGGGCGCGGGCAATGACACGCTGGTGGTGCGCGATACCCATGCGGGCGAGGTCAACATCGATGCGGGCGCGGGCAACGACCGCGTGGATATCTTTGCGACCGAGGGGCACACATACGTTCAGGGCGGCACGGGATCCGACCGGATCGAGGTTGCGCAACGCGATGCGACGGCGCTGCGCCAGGGGGTGGTCGATCCGATCCGCGGATTGTTGACCGTCACGGGTGATCCCGACCGAGCGGTGCTCGAGACATTGCGCGACGGCGCCAATGGCGCGGCGGAGTTGCAGCGTCTGACGCTCAATGCCGTTTCGGGCAGCTTCAGACTGGCGCTCGGCGATGACGTGACCGGTCCGATTTCATTTGCACAGGACGGCACGCCGCCAACGGCGGGAGCACTGCGTGACGCGCTGGCGGCCCTGCCCAGGCTGGCTGGCGCCGATGTCGAAGTCCGCCGCAACGGTCTGGTCTATGATATCGCGCTGACGACCGAGGATCTGCCCGAGTTGATCGTACTGACCGACACGCCCGGTGATCGCGCGTTGACGGCACCCGAAACCGATGACGTCTTGATCGTCGACGACAGCGGCGAGGCGGCGGACGAGCGTCTGCGCGTGACCCGCAGTGCGATCACCGGGCTTGGCATGCAGACCATCAACGCGGTCCAGTCCGTGACCGTCGACGCCTCTGGCGGCACTTTCCGGCTGTCCTTTGCCGGTGAGGTCACGCAAGAGCTGGCGCATGACGCTTCCGCAGCCGAGGTGCGCGCGGCGCTTGAGGCGCTTTCCGGCATCGCGCTTGGCGATGTGGACGTGACACGGAAGTCGCTGGCGTCGGATGACAGCGGCGCGCCGGGTGAGGGTGGAAACGACGGGTCGATCTACGTGCTCCGCTTCCAGGGTCTTCTGGCCAATACGCAGGTGCCGATGATCGAGGCCGAGGATGTCTCGCTCAGTGCGCCGATCCACGGGGACGGCACGACAGCCGCCGCCGGTGCAACTGCGCGACTGTCGGTCGACATGCGCAGCGCCGGGGCGCCGGATGTCTCTACCGCCGAGATTCAGGAGCTGCGGTTCTTTGGCGACAGCGGCACATTGTTCCTGTCCTTCGGCACACGCACCAGCGATGCGATCAACCTGGGCGAGGGCGATCTGCTGACCGCGCTGCGCGGCGCGCTGCGCGAGGTCGGGCTGTTTGATGCGTCCGCTCCTCCGCTCCCCTCTGCGCCGCAGGTCAACATCGAGTTGTCCGAGATCGTCGCGGGAAGCCACTATACCGTGCGGTTCATCGGGCCGCTTGCGGGCGAGGATGTGACCGAGCTGGTGACGCGCGGCAATGCCGACGTATTGGCCACGACCTTGCGCCAGGGCAGCGAGGCACGGGTCAGTGACGCCCGGCAGGTGATTTCCGTGACCGGCGACGGTGGCAGTTTCGCACTCGCCTTCGATGTGGTCTTTGGCGATGGCACCACGCAGAGCGTACGCACCGACACCATCCGCGTCGGCGCCAGCGCAGAAGAGATGGCCAACGCCCTGCAGCGCGCAGCGCTTGGCAGTCGGTTCGCCGACGACATCACCGTTACCCGGACTGAAGGCACCGATGGTCTGGCCTATACCATCGGCTTCGATGGCACCCTTCGCAACGTGCGCGACGGTGACGTGCGCATCGGGCTGCTGCGCGTGACGGACCAGACGGGCAGTGCCGACATCCGGGTCCAAAGCCGAGCTGACGGGATCGACTACCGCGGGATCGAGGCGCTTGAGATCCGGACCGGCTCGGGCACGGATATCATCAACGTACAGGGCACAACGGCGCAGACGCATGTCCTCACCGGCGTGGGCCATGAGCGGATATTCGTCTCGTCGAACGCCGATCTCGACCACGATCTGGCGGCCATGGATCTGGATGCAGACGGCGTTGCGGATCTGGACTTCCTCTCTGGTACGCTTGATGGCATCGGCGGCGATCTGCGCTTTGACGCGGGCCTTGGCCGACACCGTCTGCTGATCAGCGACGAAGCCGCGACAGCCGCGGATACCGACGTTGTCGTGAGCGACGCGCCCTCGGGCGGGCTCAGCGTGAGCGGTCTTGCGCAAGGCACCATCAGCTATGGGGCGGAGGGCGATTTCGGTGACGGCATCGTGCTCTGGACCGGCAAAGGCAATGACGTGCTGGACATAAGCGCGACCTACCGGACCGAAGGTGTCTGGACGATCACGCAGATCAATACAGGCTCCGGCGACGATGTGGCGCTTCTGTCGCTGGATGTGGAAACCGACGGCTTCCTCGCACTCAATCTGCAGGCGGGGCATGACACTGCCAATGGAGCCGTGGCCGGTCGTGCGGCCAGCACGCTGCCGCTTGTGATATTCGGTGGCTTTGGTGACGACCGTCTGACCGGGGGCCTCGCCGAGGATATCCTTTTCGGTGACGAGGGTCGTGTGATCTTTGGCGACGGGTTGGTGCGTCTTGGCGGAGGCGGGCCGGGCGACCGGGTCACGCCGACCGTTCAGGCCGTTTCGCGGATCTTTGATTACCGTCCCGAAGTCATCGGCAACGACGGCATGTCGTTCGGTCTGGGCGGGGCGGATACGCTCTCTGGTGAGCAGGGCGACGATGTTCTTCTGGGTGGTGCGGGCAGCGATCTGATTTATGGCGATACCGAGGAAGGGCTGACGCGTGCGGTCTCTGACCGTGACATCCTGATCGGTGATCAGGGTGATCTGTCGGTCACCGATGGGCGCAGCGTGACATGGATCCACGGGTTGACCGATGCGCTGACAGGCGCGGGGGCATTCACGATCCGCAGCACGGAACCCGCCGATCAGACCGGCGCAAGCGACCGGATGGCGGGCGGCGCGGACAACGACATTCTGATCGGTGGCGTGGACAGCGACGGGGTGGACGGGCGCACGGTAACCCCTGGTACGCTTCTCACGCACGGCGACATCATGAGCGGTGGCGCGGGTGAGGATCTCATCGTCGGCGACAACGTGATGATCTCCGGCAGTTCTGCGCGGGCAGAACGGATCCGCACGCTTTCGGTCGCAGAGGGCGGTTCCGACATCATCTTCGGCGATGCGGGCGATGACCTGTTGATCGGTGGTGCGGATTCCGACGTGCTTGATGGTGGGGCTGACAACGATCTGATCTTCGGGGACAATTCGGCGCTTACCTTTGATGGTCGCGCCCTGTCACCGCGGTTTCAGACCCTCGAAGGGACGCGGATCTACGCCCGCGGCGACCTTGACGGGACGAGCGGCGATGCGCTGCTTTCAGGGACCCCCGGCAGCTATACCAACCCCGATGGCACGGCTGCCGCCTGGTGGACGCTCTGGCGGGTTGAGGATCTGGGCCATGACGCGCAGATCGAAGCCGCAGATGGCAATGATTTCGGCGGCGACTATATCGCGGGCGGTTCCGAGGACGACCAAATCTTTGGCCAGTTGGGCGACGATACGATCCAGGGGGATGGTGCTGTACTGATTGCGGGTCTCGACGTCGTGACGGCGCGGACAGGCGATATTCTGGCAGCGCTGGGGCAGGCCGGCGCGCTGCGCACCACGAGCGGCACCTTGCAGATTTCACCCGAGTACAGCGCACCAGCCGTTGGTATGCTGATCCTTTCGCCCGCGGTGAACGGCAACCCTGAGACCGATGGCGACGATTACATCGAAGCGGGTGGCGGTGCGGATGTCGTGTTCGGCGGTCTGGGTCAGGACGACATCATCGGCGGCTCCTCGCAGCTCTTCGGCCTGTCCTCGGCCGAAATGCGCCCCGACGATGCGGACTATCTCTTTGGCGGGGACGGGACCAGGGTCGGGCTCAATGCCGCAACCGAAGGTCATCGCCGCGACGCCGATGTGATACTGGGCGACAACGGTGATATTGTGCGGCTGATCGGCATGAACGGCACCGAGGGTGCTGTTGCGCCGGGCGGGGTGATCGTTGGCGGGCTGCTGGGCTTTGCCCATGACATTCATGCGGCCGAAGGGGCGCGCGCCATCATTGCCCGCGCGGTGACCGAGCTTGACTACACCCCCGGCGGGCCCGACTTTGATGCTGCGGCCAACAGCGACATTGCACATGATGACGAGATCCACGGCGGCGACGGTGACGACAGTCTGCACGGCATGGCCGGGAACGACCGTCTGTTCGGGGATGGCGGCGACGACGACATCATCGGTGGCTGGGGCCATGACTGGATTTCCGGTGGCACCGGGATGGATGGGATCCTTGGCGATGACGGGCGGATCTTTACCGGGCGCAACACCACTGAAGGTGAGCTGATCAACGGCATCGCAGGGCTGGACGCAAGCGAACTGAACCTCACGGTCACTGCGCCCGGCCCGGCGCTCTCCACTGTGATCAATGTCGAGGGCCGACTGAAAAAGACGGTCGATCTGACGCCCTTCGATCTGCACGCGAATTCCGCTGATCTGACCTTCCGCGATGACGTGTCGTTCTCGGACGACGTGGTCTATGGCGGACTTGGCGACGATTCGATCCATGGTGGCGCGGGCGATGATGCCCTGTCAGGCGCGGCGCCGTTGCCGATGTTCTTTGCGCGTCCGATCATGCCGGAGGATATCCTGCTCTATGACCCGGTGACGGAGGAGTTCGCCGATTTCGATCCTGACAATCCGCTGCGCCGGATCGACGGGTTCTTCCTCAACTTCAACACCGGCACCACGGTGAGCCCGATCGCGCTTTCCGTCGGAAGCGAAATGTTCATGTCCGCGAGCGTGTCTTTGGAATCGGTCCCGACCTCAGAACCAATGCCTGTGGCCGTGCCTGAACCCGAACTTGTTCCGACCGGGCCTGCCGATGGCGATCTTGCGGTCGGCGACGACCTTGTCGATGTGCGATCGGACGAGACGGCAGACGACGTAGACGCCTATCTGCTCGACAATGACAGCGTGCCGGACGCTGATGGCATCGTCACGGCGGTGAATGGCGATACCGGCGCAGTCGGCAGTGTCGTGACAGGGTCGAACGGCGGCCGGGCGGTCATCGGCATCGACGGCAGTCTCGATTTTGACGCTGCCGGAGATTTCGACGATCTGGCCGAGGGCGAGACGCGAGAAACGACCTTTACCTACACCCTCGAGCCGGGCACCATACCTGCACCGGCGCGCAGCATCACCACCACTCTGGACGATGGCAGGGGCTTTGCCGCATCGGTCACCGTGATCGAGCGCGAAGGCACGCTGCTTTGGCAGATCGACGTGCTGGAGGGCTCTGCGACGGGCGATCTGCGGGGGCTGTTCTTCCGTTTCGCAGACGCAGGCCTGCTGGCGGGCCTGCGGGTTGAGGGCGCCGACGTTACCGGTACGCTGTTCGATGCGGGCAATGTCATGGATCTCGGCAACGGGGCCAACATGCAGGGCGCGGTCAAGCGATCGGAGGCTTTCGATGCCGCGGTCGAACTGGGAACCCAGGGCATAGCCCTGGACGACCTTCAGTCCGTCAGCTTCACGTTGTCGCATTCGGATGCTCCGATCACGCTCGATACGCTCGGGATGCAGTCTTTCGGGTTGCGTGTCACGAGTGTCGGTGCCGAGGATGGAAGGCGCGCGGGTTCGCTCAAGCTGC
>JBFFQZ010000150.1:0-7100 GCA_041573235.1 Sulfitobacter sp.
ATCGTCAACGGGATCGACCTGACCCGCCGGGTTCTGGATCACGAGATTTACGGCCTGACCTCGCCGCTGCTGACCACGTCGGACGGCAAGAAGATGGGCAAGTCCCAGTCCGGCGCGATCTGGCTGAATGCCGATATGCTCAGCCCCTACGAGTTCTGGCAGTTCTGGCGCAACACCACCGACGCGGACGTGGGCCGTTTTCTCAAGCTCTACACGGAACTGCCAGTGGATGAATGCGACCGCCTCGGCGCGTTGCAGGGGGCGGAGATCAACGCCGCGAAGATCCGATTGGCCAATGAGGTGACCAGCCTGTTGCACGGTGCCGATGCCGCAGCGGCGGCCGAAGCGACAGCTAGAGAGGTCTTCGAGAAAGGTGGCGTGGGCGATGATCTGCCGACCCTGACGCTCAGCGCGGCGGAGCTGGGCGATGGGATCTCGATCGTGCAGTTGATCGTGAAATCGGGTCTTGCGGGATCGGGCAAGGAGGCCAAGCGCCTGATCGCCGAAAACGGTGCGCGGCTGGACGACCAACCGCTGACCGATGCAGGGCTGATGATTGACGCGGGCGCGCTGGCATCGCCCATCAAGCTGTCGGCGGGCAAGAAACGGCACGCGTTGGTGCAATTGAGCTGACGTAAGGTGCAGTGAACTGCACCTTACCCGGCTGGCTGTTAATCCTGCCTTAACCATGGAACGTCCACAGTCGGTGGCATGTTTGACGCAGCCCCCCATGCCCCCGACACGCCGCTCATGCAGGACCCGGCCTTTGCCGCTGCGCTGCGCCTTCTGGGCCAGACGCCTGTCACGCTGCCCGGTGGCCTGACCGTGCTGAGCCGCAGGATCGCGGGGGTGCCCGTGTTGATGCTGCCGCGTGCGGCGCCACCCGCCGACCTTGGCGCGCAATTGGCAGAGGCGGGCCTGCACCGCCGCCCCCTGATTCTGTCTCCGGAACACGCCGACATCAGGCCCCGCGCGTTGCGGATTGCACCGGCGCAGACGTTGCTGCGGGTCGATCTGACACCTCCTCGAAATATCCGCCGTGCTGCCCTTCACCAGAAATGGCGCAACCAGCTGAGAAATGCGGAGCGCTCGGCGCTGCGCGTGATCCGCCGTCCCTTGTGCCCTGACCATCCGCTGCTCGCGCAGGAGGCGGCGCAGGCCTGCGCGCGGCGCTATCGCAACTGGCCGCGCGCGTTGACGGCGGCCTTCGCCCGCGTTGCGCCCGAGCAGACGCATCTTTTTACTGCCCTGCTGCGCGGCCATCCAGTCGCGCATATGCTGTTTCTCACCCATGGTGGGCGAGCAAGTTATCACATCGGCCATACGCTGCCGGAGGGAAAGCGAACGCAGGCCCATAACCTGTTACTTTGGCAGGCAATGTGTTTGCTCGCCGACAGTGGCCATCACAGTCTTGATCTGGGCCCTGACGCGCCTAACGCCCCCGGTCTCACCCGGTTCAAGACACGGGCCGGGGCACGGCCCCAGCTTACCGGTGGCACGTGGCTGCGCTGGCGCCCCCTTGCACCCGCAGACAACCCATGATTTTCTGAACACTTGTTCAAATCAGGAGCGCAGCAATGAAAATGTCCACCACCGCCGCCGTCATCACGGGCGGCGCCTCAGGCCTTGGCGAAGCAACCGCACGCTATTTCGCGGCCCAGGGCGCAAAGGTCACCCTGTTGGACCGTGACACCGAACGCGGATCCGCCGTGGCCCAAGAGATTGGCGGTTTTTTCGTTGAGACCGACGTCACGGACGAATCCTCGGCCACCGCCGCGATCGCCAAAGCGCAGGCCCATATGGGCGGGCTGAATGCGGCCGTGAATTGCGCGGGCATCGCACTGGGAATCAAGACGACGGGCCGCGATGGCCCGCACCCGCTGGACGCCTTTCAGAAAACCATCGACATCAATCTGGTGGGCAGCTTCAACATCGCCCGCCTTGCCGCGACAGCGATGGTCGGCAACGACCCCGAGCCGGACGGCGCGCGCGGCGTGATCATCAACACCGCCTCGGTCGCCGCTTTCGACGGGCAGAAGGGACAGGTCGCCTATGCCGCGTCCAAGGGTGGCATCGTCGGCATGACCCTGCCCATGGCCCGCGATCTGGCACAATCGGGCATCCGGGTGATGACCATCGCGCCGGGGATCTTCGGCACGCCGATGCTCAAGGGTCTGCCGCAAGAGGTGCAGGACAGCCTTGCCGCCGAAGTGCCCAATCCGCCGCGTCTGGGCGATCCGTCGGAATACGCACGCACGGCCGCTTTCATCGTCGAAATGGGGTATCTCAACGGCGAAGTGATCCGCCTTGACGGTGCCCTTCGGATGCGCTGAGCGAGGCCGGGAAAAGAGCCGTCAGGCGCAGCGGGCATACGACCAGCCGCCCGTTGCACCCCCCCCGGGCGCAGCGCCGCCTCGGGCGGGATCGCGCGAATCGGGTGTATCAAAAGGCAGTCGTTGTGATTATTGATCGCGCGAAGGGATCGCATTCGTCCTCCGCGTACGCATCGGCGCAGACGCCATAATATCCCCCGGCCCGAAGGTCGGGTGACCACGACGGGAAATCCCCCGCGGCCCCCGGAAATGAAATAGCAGACCGCGCCCGGCTCGTGGCGCCCCGTCAGCCGCCCGCTTTTTCTTCCAGCAGCAGCCACTCTTCTTCCGAAGCCGCCAACTTATCCTGCCGGGCCACCAACGCCTCGGTGGCCTTCCTGAACTTCAGCGGCTCACGGGAAAACAGCTCCGCATCGCTGAGCAGCTCCTCGAGCTTGGCAATCTCCGCGCCCAGCCGCTCCAGTTCGGCTGGCAGCGCCTCGAGCCGGTGCTTTTCGGTAAAGCTGAGGCCATCTCGGGCCTTGGGCTTCTGCGCGTCCTTTGGCGGAGCCACCTTTGATTTGACAACACTTTCCGCAAAATCATCCTGCCCGCGTTGCGCGATGTAATCGCTCCAGCCGCCGGCATAGACGGTCGCGCGGCCATCGCCCTCCATCGCAATCGTCGTGGCCGCCACGCGGTCCAGAAAATCGCGGTCGTGGCTGACCAGAATCACCGTGCCGTCGTAGGTGCCCAGAAGCTCCTGCATCAGATCGAGCGTTTCGACATCCAGATCGTTTGTCGGTTCGTCCAGCACCAGCAGATTGCTTTCGCGGGCCATGATCTTGGCCAGCAGCAGACGTGCTTTTTCGCCACCCGAAAGCGAGCGGACAGGCGCGCGGGCCTGCGCCTCGTCGAACAGGAACTCCTTGAGGTATCCGACCACATGTTTGGGTTGGCCGCGGACCAGAACCTGGTCCGCCTTGCCGCTGACGCGCATCTCGGGATCGCCGGTCAGACTGTCCCACAGCGACATGTTTTCATCGAGCTGCGCGCGCGCCTGATCGAACAGCGCCAGCGCCAGGTTCGTGCCGAGCTTCACCGTCCCGCTGTCCGGCTCTTCGCGCCCGATGAGCATGTTCAGCAGGGTCGTCTTGCCCACGCCGTTCGGCCCCACCAATGCGATCCGGTCGCCCCGCTGCACCGTGAGCGAGAAATCCTTGCAGATCACCTTGTCACCGTAAGCCTTTGAAATACTTTCGACTTCAATGACCTTCCTGCCGGATTTCGGGCCTGCGTCCAGCGCCATTGCGGCGGTGCCCTGGCGCGTGATCTGGCCTGCGCGTTCGGCGCGCAGTTCCTGCAGGGCGCGCACCCGGCCTTGGTTGCGCTTGCGCCGCGCCGAGATGCCCTCGACCGCCCACCGCGCCTCTGCCTTGATCTTGCGGTTGAGCTTGTGGCGCTGCATGTCCTCGTCTTCCCAGACCTTGTCGCGCCACGCCTCGAACCCGTCAAAGCCCACGTCCTGCCGCCGCACCATGCCCCGGTCGATCCACAGCGTCCCGCGCGAAAGCGCCCGCAGGAACGCCCGGTCGTGGCTGATCAGCACAAAGGCCTTGCGCGTTGATTTCAGTTCGCTTTCCAGCCAGGCGATCGCCTCGATATCGAGGTGGTTGGTCGGCTCGTCGAGCAACATCAGCTCAGGCTCCGACGCCATCAGGCGCGCCAGCGCCGCGCGGCGCCGCTCGCCCCCAGATGCGGTGGCAACCGGCCGGTCGGGGTCGAACTTCAGCCCCTCGCCCGCGCGCTCAACCTTGTACAATTCGCCCGGCTCAAGCCCGTGCGCGGCGAAATCGCCCAGCGTCTCAAAGCCCGACAGATCCGGATCCTGCTCCATGTAGCCGACGCTGACACCGGGGCCTGCAATGACCTGCCCCCGGTCAGGCTCGACCAGACCGGCCATCACCTTCATCAGCGTGGATTTGCCAGAGCCGTTGCGCCCCACCAGCGCCAGTCGGTCGCCGGCCTGGACCACCAGCGAGAGGTTGTCGAATACAGGATCGCCGCCAAAGGTAAGCGAGATCTCGGTGAGTTGGAGAAGGGGTGCACGTGCCATGGCAGCGGGCTACTCCCGCGCGGGGGAAAGGTCAATCAGACAAGCGCCCTGAGCAACCGCTTGCGGTTGGCCGGGATCGCCCCGATCTCGAGCCCGGTGAACACATGCAGCGTGTCCATCTGTCGGTCGACCACCGCGTGGTCGCTAACCCATCCGCCCATCATCAGATAGGTGCGCAGCAGGGGCGGCAGGCCCGCGTTGGCCTTTTTTGCATCCGGCCAGCGCCGCAGCCGCGCGGCAAAGCGGAACACATCGGGCGCCTTGACCCGGGGCAGCCAGCGTTCCGGCGCCCGGGGGCGGGCCTTGAGCAGCGCAAAAGCGTCCAGGTATCTTGCCGTTTCGGTCCCCGCAAAGGACGAACACCCGAACAACAGCCGCACCCCTGCCTCATCCACGAATGCGGTCAGCCCGGCCCAGGCGATGCGCAGGATGTCCGGGTCGCGGCGATCGGGATGGATACAGAAGCGACCCAGTTCCAGCATCGGCCCCTCGAAGCTTTGCAAAGCGCCAAGGTTGTAGAACTGCGCGGCATAGCTGTCGCCGATGTGGGCCCCGTCCAACAGGCACAGCCGGAAGCAGCACACCAGCGCACCCGTCTCGCGTTCAATCACCAGCATGTGCGTGGCCGTGTCGTCAAAGCGGTCATGCACCCCTCCGGCAGGACCGAAGCAGCGCGCCCGCAGCCCGCGCGCCGCGAGCACTTCGGCATCGGTCGCGGCGGGACGCACCAGATAGTGCCCCTTGCTGAGGGAGGGGATGCGAATCTCTGAACGGCTCATGCCCGCAGTGTAGCGTGGAATGCCGACCGGTACCTGAAAATCAGCCGGACAGCGCCGCGGGGTTGAAGCGGCCGATATTGCCCAGAAGTCGGCGCAGGAAGCTGGAATTGCTGACCCCGGACGTGGTCACCCGGCGCTCCAGCGGCACGACCTGTCCGCGCTCCAGCCCGAACCGCTCGATGTTGCTGACAACACCCGCGCTGTCGAAGCTGATCGCCAGCACCTGCCGGTCGACTTCGCGCGGCGCCAGCGCGCCGAATGTCCGTTTGCGGCTGTGCACATAATAGAACCCGCCGTCATTCACGACGCCCACGGTCGAAGGCACACCGATGGCTTCCTCGACGGAACCGCGTGTGTCCACACCTACGACGATCTGCTCAAGGTCTTCTTCGGGCGGGAAATAGCCGTGGTTATCGAATTGCGGCGTACATGCGGCCAGCGCCCCGGCGAGGGTCAGCGCAACGGCGAAGCGGCGGATTTCGCGCGCGGTGGTGAAGATCCCCATGGTACTGCCCCTTGCCCTTGTGCTGTCCGGCTTTTATCTCACCTATACCAATACAGTCCTTCGGTTCAAGAAACGAAAGAGATCACCGCATGTCCGCCACCTCATCCAGCGCCGCCCGCCTGCGGGTGTCCGAGCTTTCACAGGCGGGCCCGACGTCTTTCGCGCTGCGCCCCGACAAGGCAGAACTGGCCGAGCTTGCGCGAACGCTCGGGATCGACGCGCTGCGCAAGCTGTCGTTTACCGGCACTGTGCGTCCGCTGGGCGACGCTGACTGGCGGCTGGACGCCACGCTGGGCGCCACCGTGGTGCAGCCCTGTGTCGTCACGCTTGAGCCGGTAACGACCCGCATCGACGCGCCTGTCACCCGTGTGTTTCTGCGCGATTATGCGGAAATCGACGAACCCGAAGCCGAAATGCCCGAAGACGACACGACCGAGCCGTTGGGCGCGTGGATTGATCCCGCCGCAGTGATGGTCGAGGCGCTCTCGCTCGAAATGCCCGCCTATCCACGTGCGCCGCAAGCCGTGATCGAACCGGTGCGGGTGACCGAACCGGGCAAAAAGGCGATGACCGACGAACAGGCGCGCCCCTTTGCCGGGCTGGCCGACCTGAAAGCAAAGCTCGAGAACGACGGCGGCAGTTGAGGCCGGGAAGGAGCACGCGAATACCGGCAATATCCGGCTTGCAAAAGGGCATGATCCGGTTATTTTGCGCCCTCCCCGCGAATTAGCGTTGGACAAGCGGCGGGCACTTGCCTAAACGCACGTCACGCCCAAACGGGATTTGAATTGAAACACGGCCCTGTTTGCGTCCGCGCAGGCACCGGCCCCGAGAGCAAAGGCACCAGACATGGCTGTCCAACAGAATAAAGTATCCAAATCGCGCCGCAACAACCGTCGCGCTCACGATTCGCTCACAGCGGCGAATCCAAACGAATGCTCAAACTGTGGTGAACTGAAGCGTCCGCACCACATCTGTGCCTCATGCGGTCACTCTGACGACAAGGAAGTCGTTGCGCTGAACGACGAGATTGATCTCGAAGACGAATTCCCCGGCCTCGTCCACGATTTTCTTGAAAAGAGTGATATTCATAATTCCGCGGGCGTCCTTCTCAAGCTCTTTATTCGGGCACATGACGCACCTGTAGTTGCAGAGGCTGGTCAGTTCCACCCAAAGCCGGACAGGCAGATAGGGGAGTTGTGGAGTTTTTTTCCGGTAATGGTAGAAAAGATTTGCCAAACGCGGCCAGTAGCGCACAGGTTTCATGGCTAGTCTTTTTCTTCAGAGGCACTGATGACTACCGAGCAAGTCATATTGCCGATGACGTTGGTGACCGTGCGGAACATGTCGGGCAAACGGTCCACTCCCAGGATCAACGTAATTCCTTC
>JBFFQZ010000151.1:0-7068 GCA_041573235.1 Sulfitobacter sp.
CATGTCCTTGCCCGTCTGCCGCATCGTCTCGATGCAGACGTCAAGGCTCACGAGGTGCTGGCCATCGCCCCGCATGGCCAGGCTTGCGGCCGAGACCGCCTTGATCGCGCCAAGGCCGTTGCGTTCGATGCAAGGCACCTGGACCAGCCCCTTCACCGGGTCGCAGGTCATGCCGAGGTGATGCTCCAGCGCGATCTCGGCGGCGTTTTCGACCTGTTCGGGCGTGCCGCCCATCACGGCGCACAGCCCGGCGGCGGACATCGCGGCGGCCGAGCCGACTTCGGCCTGGCACCCTGCCTCGGCCCCCGAGATCGAGGCATTGAACTTGACCAGCCCGCCGATGGCGGCGGCGGTGAGCAGGAAATCCTCGATATGGCTTTCCGAAGCGCCCGGCACGTGATCGAGATAATAGCGCAGGGTCGCGGGCATCACCCCGGCCGCACCGTTGGTGGGGGCGGTGACGACCTGTCCGCCGGCGGCGTTTTCCTCGTTCACTGCCATGGCATAGACGCACATCCAGTCGTTGATCGTGTGCGGTGCCGACAGGTTCATGCCACGTTCGCGCTGCAACGCGTCGTGGATGTCGCGCGCACGGCGCTTGACGTTCAGGCCGCCGGGCAGGGTGCCGTCGGTTTCGAGCCCGCGGGTGATGCAGTCGTTCATCACCTGCCACAGCCGTCTGGTGCCCGCGCGCAGATGTTCCGCGCCGCCGCGCGATTCCTCGTTGGCGCGTTTCATTTGCGCGATGCTCTTGCCCGAGGCCCGCGCCATCCGCAGCATCTCGGTCGCGGTCTTGAACGGATACGGCACCGGCGCGCCCTCGTCGGTGTCCTTGCCCGCTGCCAGCTCAGCCTCGGTCATCACGAAGCCGCCGCCGATGGAGTAATAGACCTCGCGCAGGGTCACGTCGCCCTGCGCGTCGGTGGCCATCAGCATCATGCCGTTGGCATGGCCGGACAGGGCGGTGTCATAGTCAAAGACCAGGTCGACCTTGGGGTCGAAGGCGAGCGGTGGCAGGCCCGGCACCTCGATCCGGCCCGTCCGGGCGATCTCTGCGAGGATCTGGTCGGCCTTGTCGGCGTCATAGGCCTCGGGCGTGAACCCGGCGAGGCCGAGGATGGTCGCGCGGTCGGTGGCGTGGCCGACGCCGGTAAAGGCAAGACTGCCATGCAGCGAGGCGCGCAGCCCCGAGAACCGGAAAGGTGAGGCGCGCATAAGGTCGAGAAACCGGGCGGCGGCAACCATCGGACCCATGGTGTGCGACGAAGACGGGCCGATGCCCACCTTGAACATCTCGAAGACGGACAGGAACATCAGGGTGTACTCCCTTGAGGCGGATGGGGATATTGTGGGGCGGTAAAGGGCGTCGGGCCCAGACCTTCGGCAGCCTGTGCGGCGGCGGTGCAGGGCTGTGTTTCCAGCCGGGCGCAAAGCTGCGCCAGGTGCGGTGTATCCGACAGGGCAAACCAGCCGCGCGGCGCATCGGCGGGATAGAGCGCGCACCAGCGCAGACAGGTCGCCACGTAGAAATCCAATGCGCCGGGCCGCGCGCCGCCAAACCAGCCGGGATCGGTGGCCGCCTGCGCGTCCAGGTGACGCAGGGCGGTCTTGATCTGGGCCTGCAGACCCCGGCGCAGGGCCGCCTGTGCCGCGTCAGCCGAGCCCACGCAGGTTTCGGGATGGAACAGCATCCGCAGCGCCGGGTGCAGCGTGTTGGCCGTGAAGAACAGCCATTTCAGAAAGTTGCCGCGCGCCGGGTGATCCGGGCCGGGCCCCAACCCGTCATGGCGGTCGACCAGCCACAACAGAATCGCGCCGGTCTCAAACAGCGGCCCCTGCGTGGTCTCGAGCACCGGAATGAGCCCGTTTGGATTGAGCGCAAGATAGACCGGATCACGCTGTGCGCCGCGGCTGCGGTCAACCAGCCGCGCAACATAGGGCACGCGCAGATGCTCAAGCGCGAGGCGCACGATCAGCGACGCGTTGTCGGGGGCGTAATGCAGGACGTAGGTCATGGTCGTGCTCTAGCGTGGATGGCATCGGCGCACTGGCGTAAATGCGACGTTCCGGCGGGTGAAAGGGCCATGGTCTGCCGGGACCGAGGATTCGGCAACCGGCCTGCGCGGGATCAGTGCCCCCTTGCCCATGGCGATCAACCGCACGGCAGCTGCCCCAGAGCTCCGCGAACAGGCGTTTGAACCCCGCTTGCGGTAAAAACCTTTTGCTTGCCCCTCGCACCCAGCCGATTTTCACCCTATACCGACGCCAGAACTCAACCATCGGAGCTACCGCCAATGTCCGGAGAATTGTCGCCCATTGATAAAGCGAAATTTGTTGCTGCCAAGCGGGCGACGGAATTTGTGGAGGACGGCATGCGTGTCGGCCTTGGCACCGGGTCCACCGCGGCATGGCTGGTGCGTTGCCTGGGCGATATGGTGCGCGACGACGGCCTGCGGATTCGCGGCGTGCCGACATCGACCCGCACGGCACAGTTGGCGCGCGAGGTCGGGATCGAGGTGATCAGCCTCGACGAGGCGAAATGGCTGGACCTGACGATCGACGGCGCCGATGAATTCGACGGCGACCTGAACCTGATCAAGGGGGGCGGCGGCGCGCTCTTGCAGGAAAAGATCGTGGCGACCGCCAGTGACCAGATGGTCGTGATCGCCGACATCGGCAAGGAAGTCGAACATCTGGGCGCCTTCCCGCTTCCGGTCGAGGTCATCCCCTTTGGCTGGCAGACGACGCAGGCGCTGGTCGAGGAAACGCTGATCTCGATGGATGTGCTGGGCCGGTCCTCGACCCTGCGGATGAACGGCGACCGCCCCTTCATCACCGACGAGGGCAACCACATTCTGGACCTGCACCTGGGCCGCATCGGCAACCCCCGGCAGCTTGCGCTGGTGCTCAACCAGATGCCCGGCGTGGTCGAGAACGGCCTGTTCATCGACATCTGTGACGCGGTCGTGATCGGCTATGGCGACGGCAAGGTCGAGGTCCGCGACATCAATGACGGGACCGTTTCCACGGAGCGGCTCGATTTCGTGGAGAGCGACAACCTGTTCTCGGACCTCAGTGACTGAAAGGCTGTGCCATGAGTGACTTCGATTATGATCTGTTCGTCATCGGTGGCGGTTCGGGCGGCGTGCGCGCCGCGCGGGTAGCGGCGGGTGAATATGGTGCGAAGGTCGGGCTGGCCGAACACGACCGCTATGGCGGCACCTGCGTGATCAGGGGCTGTGTGCCCAAGAAGCTGATGGTCTTTGCGTCGGGCTATGCATCGGTCCACGAAGAGGCCCAGAGCTATGGCTGGGATATCAAGCCCGGTTCGTTCGACTGGACGCAATTCTGCGAAAAGCTCAACACCGAACTGGACCGGCTCGAAGGCGTCTACCGCAAGCTGCTGGATGGCGCTGGTGTGGACAAGTTCGACGCCTTTGCAGGGGTCAAGGACGCGCATACCGTGACACTCTCCACAGGCGAGGAAAAAACCGCCAAGCATATCCTGATCGCCACCGGAGGACATCCGGTCCGCCCCGACCTGCCCAACGCGGATCTGGGGATCGTGTCGGACGATATCTTTCACCTCGAGGCGCTGCCCAAATCCATTCTGATCATCGGCGGCGGCTATATCGCGTGTGAGTTCGCCTGCATCCTGAACGGGCTGGGTGTAGAGGTCACGCAATACTACCGCGGCGCGCAGATCCTGCGCGGCTTCGATGACGAGGCGCGCGGGCTGATCTCCGAACAGATGCAAGACAGCGGCGTAAAGCTGCATCTGGGGACCAACATCCTTGAAATGGCGCTGGAAAAAGACCGCATCGTGGGCGATCAGCCCACACAATCCGATGCCACCGGAGGCGCCGACGTCGCCGAGGCCCGATCCGGCACCAAGGGGCCGATCTGGGTCAAGGCAAGCAACGGCTCGGAAGAAGTCTTTGACATGGTGCTGTTCGCGACGGGCCGCGATCCATCAGTGCAGGGCATGGGCCTCGAAGATGTGGGCGTCGAGATCGGCAGCCGCGGCGAGATCGTGGTTGATGAATACAGCCAGACCGCCGTCCCGTCGATCTATGCGATCGGGGACGTGACCAACCGGGTCAACCTGACGCCGGTGGCAATCCGCGAGGGCATGGCCTTTACCAGCACCGTATTTGGTGGGAAACCGACGTCGGTGGATCACGACCTGATCCCCTCGGCAATCTTCACCCAACCCGAAATGGGCACCGTGGGCCTGTCGGAAGAGGAGGCGCGCGCGCGCGAAGAGATCGAGGTCTATTCGACCTCTTTCAAGCCGATGCAGTCGTCCTTCGCGGGCAGCCCCGCGCGGGTCCTGATGAAGCTCGTGGTCTCGAAGGAAAACCGCACCGTGCTGGGCTGTCATATCGTCGCACCGAACGCGGGCGAGATGATCCAGTTGGCGGGCATCGCGGTAAAAATGGGCGCAACCAAAGAGCAATTCGATCAAACCTGCGCCGTCCACCCGACCATGACCGAAGAACTCGTGACCATGCGTACCCCGGTGCGCACGTCTTGAATTCACGGACTCAGTACACAGTTTAAGCACAGAAATAGGAAGACGCCCCGAAGGCGGGGCTGCAAGAGGGAAAAGAATTTATGGCTGGCAACACAGGCGGTCCTTGGGGCGGCGGTGGCACTTCAGGCGGCGGCAACAAGGGCGGCGGCAACAACGGCGGTGACAACCGTCCGCCAAGCGGTGGCGGAGGTGGTGACAAGCCGCCGATCCCCGAAATCGACGAATTGGTAAAGCGGGGGCAGGAGCAGCTTCGCGTGCTGATGGGCGGCGGTCGCCGGGCCAACGGTCCGGGTGGCGGCTCGGGCGATGGCGGCGGTGGCGGTCCTGCGCTGACGCGCGGTACGGTTGGCATCGGTGCGCTGGTGGCGGTCGCGGCATGGCTCTTTGCCAGCACCTACACGGTGCGCCCCGAACAGCAGTCGATCGAATTGTTCCTCGGCGAGTTTTCGAGCATCGGCACCGAGGGTCTGAACTTTGCCCCCTGGCCGCTGGTGTCGGCCGAAGTGTTCGATGTGACGACCAACCGTACCGAAACGCTCGGCGTGAGCCGGGGCAGCAGCGGCAACGACGGCCTGATGCTGACCACGGATGAAAACATCGTGGACATCGATTTCCAGGTCGTCTGGAACATCAAGGACGCAAAGCAGTTCAAGTTCTCGCTGCGCGACCCGGATGCGGCAGTGCGTGCGATCGCCGAATCCGCAATGCGCGAAGTTATCGCGCAATCCGAACTGGCGCCGATCCTGAACCGCGACCGCGGGCTGGTCGAAGAGCAGGTGAAGGAGCTGATTCAGGTTAACCTCGACAGACGCGAAACCGGCATCAACGTGCTGCGTGTCAACGTCAACAAGGTCGATCCACCGGACCGGACCGTGACCGTGACGGACGCGGCAGGCAATACCGAACAGGTGACGGTCGTGGACGCATTCCGCGACGTTCAGGCCGCCGAGCAGGAACGTGACAGGCTGGAGCGTCAGGCCGACGCCTATGCCAACCGCAAGACCGCCGAGGCACGCGGTGAAAGCGCCAAGCTGCTGGAAGCCGCCGAAGGCTACCGTGCGCGCGTCGTCAACGACGCCATCGGTGAGGCCAGCCGTTTCGAGGCTGTTCTGACGGAATACCAGAGCGCGCCTGAAGTGACGCGCAAACGCCTGTACCTCGAGACCATGGAAAAGGTCTTTGGGGCGGTGGACAAGATCATCCTCGAAACCCAGCAGGGTGCAGGAGGCGCGCAGGGTGTCGTGCCGTATCTGCCGCTCAATGAACTGCGTCGCAGCGGAGGGACCAACTAATGAACAAGTTAAACCTACTGATCCCTATCGTGGTGATCGTGGTCGCCGCCATGCTTTCGTCGATCTTCGTGGTGGATGAACGCGAAAAGGTTCTGGTGCTGCGGTTCGGTCAGATCAAACAGGTCCGGACGGAACCGGGCCTGGGCTTCAAGGTGCCGCTGGTCGATGAGGTCGCGCGCTATGAGGACCGTATCCAGTCGCTGGAAACACCGGTGATCGAAGTCACACCCGCCGATGACCGCCGCCTGCGGATCGACGCTTTCGTACTCTACCGGATCGACGATCTGGTGCAGTATCGTCAGGCGGTCGGTGCGGGCGGTGAAAACCGCGCGGCGAATGACCTCAGCGGTATTCTCGAATCCCAGATCCGTGCCGTCCTCGGTTCTCAGGGTGTGACATCAAACACAATCCTGTCGCCCGAACGTTCGGCCCTGATGGATCAGATCCGCCAGCGGTCCGATGCGCGTGCCAATGCGCTGGGGCTCAAGGTCGTGGATGTCCGCCTGCGTCAGACCAACCTGCCAGAGCAGAACTTTGACGCAACGTTGCAGCGGATGATCGCCGAACGCGAGCGTGAAGCGACCGATGAACGCGCACGGGGCCGCGAGGCCGCGCAGCGGGTGACCGCGCTTGCCGACCGGACCTACGAAGAGATCCTGTCGGAGGCACGCCGCGATGCACGCATCATTGAGGGTGAGGCCGATGCCAACCGGAACCGCATCTTTGCCGATGCCTATTCCAAGGACGCCGAATTCTTTGAATTCTATCGCTCGCTTGCTGCGTACGAAGAATCGTTGAAGGGCAGCAACTCGACCATGGTGCTGTCGCCCGACAGCGAGTTCTTCAACTACCTTCGGTCGGACCAGGGCGTCCGGTCTGAGGAAGGCGAGCGGAACTAAGCCGCCAGACCGCGCAAATTATCGGGGGTCCGCAGTGATGCGGGCCCCCTTTTTTGTTGGGCACAGGCGCGTCCGGCGCCAACCTATCCGCCCGTCAGCGCGTGGCCGCGTCCACCGCGCTCGCGAGCTTGTCCACGATAATATCGATTTCTTCGGGGGTGGAGGTGAAACAGGGCGCCAGAAGCGCGTGATCACCCGCAGTCCCGTCCGCACAGCCCTGTGCGGGATAGCAGATCATCCCGTCCTCCATCGCGGCGTGCTGCACCTTTCCGGCAATATTGCGTTTCACGTCGAAGGGCGCCTTGGTGGCGCGGTCCTCCACGAATTCCGCCGTCCAGAA
>JBFFQZ010000152.1:0-7030 GCA_041573235.1 Sulfitobacter sp.
GCGCGCAACTTTGCCTTGATCGGACAGTTTTGCGAACTGCCGCGCGATTGTGTGTTCACGGTCGAATACTCCGTTCGCTCCGCGCGTACCGCGGTTGCGGCGCTGACGGGCCGCGTGCAACCACCGCCGCCCGTCGCGCGGACGGACCTTGATCCGATGGTGCTGATCCGCGCGGCAAGGGTGCTCATGGGAATGTGACCGGTGGTCCGCGCCGACCAGCACGGTGTCGCGCACGTCGCCGTAGGGGTCCGCCAGCAAGAACCCCGCGACGTGAAAGATCTTGCCTCGGGTAGATACCGTTCAAAGGTTTACCGGCGGCGTGGTGACCGAGGTGAGCGTGGCCGTGACGATCAGGATAATCGCGACAGCGATCATCTCCAGCCGGATCGAGCGGCGCAGTGCCGCGACAGCGCCGGGCCTGTCCGCCGCCAACGCGGGCACCAGCCGCCATTTGTTGTGCGCCGCCATCCCCATCAGGCCCGCGACAACACCCAGTTTTCCTAGGAGCACCCAACCGTATGCAGTACCGAACAAGGCCGACAGCCCACCGCTCATCAGCCAGGCAAACCAGGCCCCGGCAAGGATCAAAATCCCGACCGTAACGCTGGCGATGCGGCCAAAGCGGTGCAGCAGCGCCGCCCCCTGCACCCCCGCGCCCGCCCTATGGAGCGGCGCCAGTGCGCCCACCCAGAACGCCGCGGCCAGAAGATGCGTGGCAAGCAGCGCACCCAGGAGCCCGCGCGGATCGCCCAGCGCGTGGCCGATGAACGTGTATGACACGGCGATCAGGACAGCCCCCGCCACGCCCGCGCCCAGACCGACGCCGCCCCGCACCAGCATGCCGAGGACAAGCGCCTCGCCCACGCCCCGCCACAGCGTGGCGGTGCCGAGCGGGCTTTGCCAGACAAAGCCGAGCATCATGGCATCTGTCGCCCCCGCCACCCCCATGCCCGATATCCGCGCCGCGCGGATGCCGAACCGCAGGGCCAGCAGCGCAAGGGCTGCCAGCGCCGCCCAGAGCGCTATCCTGCGTGCCAGCCGCAGGACATCCTCAGACACGCCACGACAGGCAAGGATGAACAATGGTCCGCCCATGGCGAGCAGTGCCGCGCCGTATTCCGCGGCCTTGGCGAGGATCGCCAGAAGCGCCCAGGCATCAATCGGTGCAAGTCCCTGCATGTATCAACAGCCCTCTAATCGGCCACGGCAAACCCGAAGCTGCCCTGCATCGGGTGCCCGTCGGCAGATAGCCCGCGCCACTCCACGGTATAGGCCCCCGTGGCCAAGGCGTCGGTCGGCGTCGCCTCGAAACGGGTCACGGGATCCATCCCCGTCCCGCGCGCCACCGCGACATCGCCTTCCGGACCCGTCAGGGTGATCGCCGTGATGCGCATCGGATCGTCGAACCAAAGGGCGATCGTTTCGACCGTCCGCACGGTCGCTTGATTGGCGGGGGTCGTTTTTTCGGACTTAGAATGGGCAAGACCCTGTGTTGCCGATGCGGCAATCAAGAGCCCGGCAATAAGCGTTCGGATCATCTTTATTTCTCCATTTGGTCATAACGGTCGCGGATATCCTGCGGCCATGTCGATTTGATGTAGCTCAGGACGGCGATGATTTCACCGTCCGTCAAGATATCTTCGTAGGCGGGCATGTCAGAGGCGTAATCGGGGTCGCCGATCAACGCCGCGACACCGTATTTGGTCAGGCGAAACAGCGTCTCGCCGTCATGGTGCCAGGTGTGCCCGCTTGCGTCATGCGGCGGCGCGGGGAGCCGACCGTTGGCCTTCGGCACCCGCCAGTCCGGCTGGCCCTCAAGGTCAGCGCCATGGCATGAGGCACATTGCGCGGCGTAGATGCCCGCACCCAGGGTCACGATGTCGCGGTCGTCCGCACGCAGCGCATACCCCTGCTGACCGCCTGTCCCGGTTCCAAAGACCAGCCACGCGGCAGCGAGGGCCGCCGCCAGCGCAGCAGCCCAAAGGGCCGCCCTCTTCATTGCCCGGCCTCATAATAGACCGCGCCCGACCCCGCCGCGCCGCCAAAGGCGATCACGTCGTAGCGCGCGGCGGGATCGTTGCCCATGCCGGGCGACCCGGCGGGCATGCCGGGCACGGAAATGCCTGTCACCTCGGGCCGTTGCTTCAGCAGTTTCGCGATGGCCGCAAAGGGCACATGGCCTTCGACCACATAGCCATCGATCGTGGCGGTGTGACAGGCCCAGAGATGATCGGGCACGTTGGCCTGCCGCTTGGCAAGCGTGGTGTCGTCCACATCGCGTGTCTCGACGTCAAAGCCTGCCTCGCGGGCCAGCCCTACCCAGGCCCCACAGCAGCCGCAGGTCGGGCTTTTCGTGACGTGCATGCTGCCGTGTTCGGCCATGGGCGCATGGTTATCCGCATGGGCCGCGTGCGGTGACATCAAGGTGGCGGCACCTGCCGTCATTGCAGCAACCGACAGGGCAGAGAAAAGGATTCGGAAGGTTTTCATGGGTATTTGACCTCTTAAAGGGGGGTATACGGGCGGGCCCGTGGCGGTGTGGTGATTGCAGGCTGTCCGCACCCCGGCAGGGCGCGGCGTCATCACACCGCGCGTGGCGGGTCGAGAGGGCCGTCAGGGTCCGTTCCGTCCGGCATGGTCGTCGCGCCCATGGTGAAACTCTGTGCCCGACCGCGCGAAGGTCCGTCCGCCGCAGTCACGGGTATGATCGCCGGAAACAGGTGACAGTTCGCCGACCTCTCCATGTTTTCTTCGCAACATTCATAAGGATCCGCCGCCACCATCAGCGCCATCACATGCCGCTCGCCCCCCTCGACACGCAAGTCACCTGACGGCCCATCGGCCGCGGCCCATGTTCCCGAGAACGACGTGGAGAGGACGACCAGGACAATCGTCAGAATCCGAAAAAACAACATGAGCGCAACGTACATGCGCCACCGCCAATTGCAAACACAGGGCGTGGTACATCTTGTCGCGCCAGACCGGGGCCTGCGCCTGTCGGGGTCGATGCGGGTCCGGCCCGCGTGCCCTCATCAGGCGATGCGCCCTGTTATACGGCCTGCGTGCCATCGGACCAAAGCACTCCGCACCATTTATCCGCTGCGCGACCGCAGGCCGTCATCGGCGGCGATCAGCGCGATGCACCCCGATTGGCCCGCGATCAACCCTTTTGCGGATCCCTCCCGAAAAGGCGTACCACCTAGCCCATCGGGGCAAGAACACCTGCCCCGCTTCTGTAAGCATGCCGCTGTCGGATCCATCCGGGCAAAGCCACCGGCCGTGCCGTCCCGGAGGACAGGGCGCTAAAGTGCCAGCAGGTGCGAAAATCCATGCGAACCTGATCCATCTCAAAGCCGTGCACGCGCAGTTGTTGTGAACTGGTCCTGTCGCGGGAGGACGTCCCATGGTGCTGAAGGAGATCACAAGAAGCGAATGGAAGACAGGCCCGTGCCGCGCGTGCATGAAACCACCGGACAGCACGGTTGGATTGCACGCGGTGCCCGAAGGCACCGGGGCGGAGCAGTGAGAAGATACTATCTCTGCGCCGTCATCGCGGCATTGCTGCTGGCATTCTGGTTCAGCGCCGATGCGCAGGAGATCGCGGCAGGCGTAGCGATTTTCCTGTTCGGCATGTTGATGCTCGAGGACGGGTTTCGGCTCTTCAGCGGCGGCTTGATCGAGGATATCCTGGCGCGCGCCACGAAATCGACACCGCGCGCGATTGCCTTCGGCATCGTCTCGACCACGCTGCTGCAATCAAGTTCGCTGGTGACGGTCATCACCATCTCGTTCCTCAGCGCCGGGTTGATGTCGCTGATCGGCGGCGTAGGCATCGTCCTTGGCGCCAACATTGGCTCGACCACGGGCGCGTGGCTGGTGGCGGGTTTCGGGCTGAAGGTGAACATCGCGGCCTTCGCCATGCCGATGATCGCCCTGTCCGTCGTGCTTGTGTTTCAGAAATCGAAACGGCTGCGCGGCGTCGGCTATGCGCTGGGCGGCATGGGTTTCCTGTTTCTGGGCATCCACCACATGAAAGTGGGTTTCGACGCCTTCAAGGAAAACTTCGACCTCGCGCGCTACGCCCTGTCGGGGCTTCTGGGGCTTGGCGTCTTCATGCTGCTGGGCGCCGCGGCGACCGTCGTGATGCAGTCCAGCCACGCGACGATGGTGCTGATCATCACGGCACTGGCCGCCGGGCAAATCACCTATGAAAACGCGCTGGCGCTGGCCGTCGGCGCCAACATCGGCACCACCGTCACCGCGATCATCGGCGCGCTTGGCGCCAACATTCAGGGCAAGCGTCTGGCGCTGGCGCATCTGGTATTCAACACCGCGACGGCGGCGGTCGCGCTGGTGTTCATCACGCCATTGCGCGCGGCGGTCGACGTCATCAGCTCCGGCGTCGGCATCGCGGCGGACGACCACGCGCTGAAGCTTGCCATGTTCAACACCCTCTTCAACCTGATCGGTGTCGGGCTGATGCTGCCGTTTTCGGGGCGTCTCGTCGCGCTGCTGGAACGCCGCGTCATCGCGCCGGAGCCCGACGTCAGTCAGCCGCGGTTCCTCAACGAAGCCGTGGACGCGTTTCCGCAAACCCTGGAAAGCGCACTGCACAAGGAGGTCGGGCATCTGTATGAAAACGCGGTGGAATTGATCCTTCACGGGTTGAACCTGCACCGTCACGCGCTTTTCCAAAGCGCGGACATCACCGACACGGTGCGCCAAAGCCGAAAGCCCTTCGATCTGGACATCGACGAAAGCTATGAGCAACGGGTCAAGACGCTCTATGCCGCGATCATCGATTTCTCGACCCGCGCCGGGGCCAAACGCCTGCCACCGAACATCACCGAGCGCATACAGGTCCTGCGCGATGTCTCGGGCGAGATCGTGCAGGCGGTGAAATCGGTCAAGCATCTGCGCAAGAACGTGCTGCGCTACACCACGCGCCCGCAGGGCAAGGTGACCGAGCTTTACGACGGGCTACGGGCCGACATTGCCCGGACCATCCTCGAAATCCACAAGATCGGCCTTGGCCCACCCGATGCAGCCAGCGCGCAGTGGCTGGATCAGGAAAGCGCCCAGATAGAGCGGGACGCCCGCACCACCGCACGCACAGTCGAGGCGTTGATCCGCGCGGGCACGCTGAACACCATTGCCGCCACGTCTTTCATGAACGATTCCGGCTATGCTTACGGCGCGGTGCGCCAGCTGATCAACGCCGCGCGCGACTACTACGTCCCGCGTGAGAGCCCTATTGAAGAGGTCGAAAAGCTGCTGTCACTGGATGATCAGGAAATTGACGCGGCCACGGGCTCGGCGGACACGCCCGAAGACACAGGGTGAAGCGATGGCCCCGGCGGTTGCCCGGTCAAAGCGCCCAATTGGCGCCCGCCGCTTTCCACGCACACGCCCGTCCCGGCGCGACATTCACTGCGCCCGTCCCGGCGCGACATTCAGCACGATTGCCCCCGCACCAGCCTGAAGCCCAGATCGACAAGACCTCCATCCGGCGACGCGTCGGAACCTGCGGTGCCGTTGATGATGAAATCCGCCGCGCTGCGGCCCATCTCAAGGCGCGGTGTTTCGACCGTGGTCAACCGGATCGGCAGGGCCTCCAGAAAGGACAGCCCGTTGAACCCCGCCAGCGCCACCTGTCGCGGGATTTCGATCCCGTTGCTGAGGCAATGCATCAGCCCCCCCGCCGCCAGATCGTCGTTCGAGTAATACAGCGCCTCAGGTGCGTCCGTGCGGTCCAGCACCTCTGCGGTGATCCTGCGCCCCGCCACCATGGAGGACGGCGCGTCGGCGATCCGTTCCAGCACCATCTGTGCCCCCGCCGCACGGACGACTTCGCGAAAGCCATCCTGGCGTTTGACCGCGCGCACATCGCGCCCGCCCTGACTGCCGATATAGCCGAAACGCCGATATCCCCGTTCCAGCATGTAGCGGGCGGTCGCCCTGCCCGCTTCGGTCTGGGACAAGCCAAAGGCGGCAGAAATGGCCGTCCCGTCGATGTCCATCACCTCGGCCACCTGAACGCCGGAGGCCTGAATGGCGGCGCGGGTCGCCGAGGTGTGCTCCAGCCCCGGCAGGATGATCCCGCGCGGACGCCACGACAGCAGGTCGCGCACGATCTCTTCTTCGCGGGCAAGGGAATATTCGCTGACCCCGAAAACAGTCTGCACCCGGTGATGCGCAAGCGTTTCGTTCACACCGGTCAGAACCTCCGAGAATACCCGGTTGCCCAGCGTTGGCAGCACGACCGCGACAAGCGGGGTCGTTTCCTCGCGCAGGGCACTGGCAAGGCGGTTCTGGACATACCCCAGCTTGCGCGCCGCCTGCTCCACCCGTTCGCGGACGTCTTTCGACGTCTTGCCCGACCCGCGCATCACCCGCGAGACAGTCATCTGGCTGACCCCCGCCTCCGCGGCGATGTCACCCATCGTGGGCGCCGATGTCTTTTCCGAACTCATCACTACCGCTTTCAGCCGACCCGGATTGATCACTTCACCAGTAACGTGATGGGAATCATATTGACAAGTGTTTACGTAAACATTTTAGTGAAATGCATGATGTTTACGTAAACCAATTGTGATTCCGAATAAATTGGCGGGGTAAGATGAAACCACGACTGCGGGGCGCCACGCCCATTATGACCGCCGCGAGGATAGCGTCCGGTGAAATTTTCCGGTCGGAGCGTTTCGCCCCCTTAACGTGCGAGAAATTTCGCGGCCTAAGCGTCGACAACACCTGATCCGACGCGCCGCCCGGCTGGCGCCCTATCCCAACACGGAGCCTTGCGTGACCCGATCCCCTGCCCCGATCATGCGTCCCGAAGACGTGAGAAAACACGATGGCGCCCCCTCGATCCGGTCGGCGGCGCAGACCCCGAGCGCGTGGCGCAGCATGATCTCTGGCGGGTCATCACAGGGCTGCTGCCGTTCCGGACGCTGCGCCGAAAGGAGGCCGGATCATGACCGCCACCTATGAAATCATCGACCCCGCATTCGCGCGAATGGTTGACATCAAC
>JBFFQZ010000153.1:0-7019 GCA_041573235.1 Sulfitobacter sp.
CATCACGAAAGACGGGTGGCCGGTCGCGTTTCCGAGGTTCAACAGACGGCCTTCGCTCAGAAGGATCAGACGGTTGCCCGAGGGCATCTCGATCATGTCCACCTGTTCCTTGATGTTGGTCCATTTGTGGTTCTTCAGGCTGGCCACCTGAATCTCGTTGTCGAAATGGCCAATATTCCCGACGATCGCCATATCCTTCATCTCACGCATATGCTCGATGCGGATAACGTCCTTGTTGCCGGTGGTCGTGATAAAGATGTCGGCGCTGTTCACGACATCTTCGAGCAGAACCACCTCAAAGCCGTCCATCGCCGCCTGCAATGCGCAGATCGGATCGACCTCGGTCACCTTGACGCGCGCGCCTGCACCGCGCAGGGACGCCGCAGAGCCTTTGCCCACATCGCCATAGCCCATCACGACGGCGACCTTGCCCGCCATCATGGTGTCCGTGGCGCGCCGGATACCATCGACCAGAGATTCCTTGCAGCCGTATTTGTTGTCGAACTTCGACTTGGTCACGGAATCGTTCACGTTGATCGCGGGGAAGGGCAGCTCGCCGTTCTTGAAGAGGTCATACAGGCGGTGCACGCCGGTTGTCGTCTCTTCCGACACGCCGACGATCTGGCTACGCATCCGGGTGAACCAGCCGGGGCTTGCGGCCATGCGCTTTTTGATCTGCGCCTGGATCACGGTTTCCTCTTCTGACGTCGCGATGCCAAATTCCTCGCCGCCCTCGATTCGAGCGCCCAACAGGATGTACAACGTCGCGTCGCCGCCATCGTCGAGGATCAGGTTCGGGCCATCCTCGAACAGAAAGGATTTATCCAGGTAGTCCCAATGCTCTTCCAGTGTTTGGCCCTTGATCGCGAAGACCGGTGTGCCGCCTGCCGCGATGGCCGCCGCCGCGTGGTCCTGCGTCGAGAAAATGTTGCATGATGCCCAGCGCACGTCAGCGCCCAGCGCCACAAGAGTCTCGATCAGGACCGCGGTCTGTATCGTCATGTGCAGGGATCCGACGATCCGCGCGCCGGTCAGCGGCTTGCTCTCGCCGTATTCGTCACGCAGCGCCATCAGACCAGGCATTTCCGTTTCGGCGATATCCAGTTCCTTGCGGCCATATTCCGCAAGATTGATGTCTTTCACGATATAGTCGTTGGCCATCTTCGGGAGTCCTCATCCATGTTTGCGCGTCAGATAGAGCGTTTTGACCTCGATCTCAATGGATCAACTGCGCGCAGGTCCAGACCTGCCACGTCACGGTGTAAAAATCCTTTACGGGGTTTCGGTGTACGCATCTCGCAGCGAGGCTTCCATTTCCGCGCCGGGCATGCACACTTCCCGTGCCGCGGCAGTGCCTGCAAGGGCCATGCATGCGGCAATCGCGGTTGGTACGGTTTTCATCGGTTTCTCCTTGTGAAGGGAAAAATTCAAATGATACCGGTTTATTCCAGAGCATATCTTGAAACCAAATCGCGTTTCGCGGAACTGGAGGGCGGACATGGCGCAACAACCAAGGGCGTGGCAGCGGATGTTGTCTGGGCGGAGGCTTGATCTTCTGGATCCGACACCGGTGGATATCGAGATCGAGGATATCGCCCATGGCCTTGCTTTTGTCGCCCGCTGGAATGGCCAGACCCGCGGCGATTTCGCCTATTCCGTGGCCGAGCATTCGCTGCTGGTCGAAACGATCTTTGCCCGGATCGCGCCGAATGCAGCGATCAAATGGCGGTTGGCGGCACTGTTGCACGATGCGCCCGAATACGTGATCGGTGACATGATTTCGCCTGTGAAGGCGGCGGTCGGGCCAGGATACGGCGCGCTGGACGAACGCCTGGAGGCTGCGGTGCATATCCGTTTCGGCCTGCCCGCAAAGGTGCCCCAGACGGTAAAAAAGCAGATCAAGAAGGCGGATCGGGTCAGTGCCTGGATGGAGGCGGTGGAAATCGCCGGCTTCTCGGAGCAGGAGGCGGACAGGTTCTTTGGCCGTCCCGATCCGGCGCTGAAAGAGGGGTTGGCGATCGAACTGCGGCCCCCGGTGGCCGTGCGCGCGGATTTCACGGCCCGGCACGCGGCACTTCTGGCGCAAATGCCATGATCAACGTGCGCCCCGCAATGCGCCTGGACACCACGTCGATGGCGCGGCTCCTGAACGAAATCATCCGCATCGGCGGCACCACGGCACTGGTGCGCCCGGTGACCGCGCAGGACATGGCGGAATGGATGGCCGTCGCCCCCGACCGGGCCGCCTGGCATGTAGCGCTCGACAATCGCGAGCAGGTCATGGGGTTCCAGTGGATCGAGCCGAGCGACCAATTGCCCCCCGAAGCTGCGGAAATCGCAACTTTTGTGCAGGTGGGCCAGACCGGGCTGGGCATCGGCTCTGCCCTGTTTTCCGCGACGGCGCAGGCGGCAAAGACGCTGGGCTACGTCTGGATCAGGGCGAACATCCGGGCGGACAACGAAGGGGGCCTCACCTATTATCAAAGCCGCGGGTTCCGGGACTATGGGGTGATCGAGGGGTACCGGCTTGCTGACGGAACAACGGTGGACAAGCGGTTGAAGCGCTACGATCTCTAGCGCGGGCTGCGCTTGGCAAGGATGCGTTGCAACGTGCGGCGGTGCATGTTCAGCCGACGGGCCGTTTCTGACACGTTACGTTCACACAGTTCATAGACGCGCTGGATGTGCTCCCAGCGGACGCGATCCGCGCTCATCGGGTTTTCGGGCGGCGGCGGCAGATCGTCACCCTTCGCCAGCAGGGCGTTCGTGATGTCGGTGGCATCCGCGGGTTTCGACAGATAGTCGGTCGCGCCGATCTTGACCGCGGCAACGGCGGTCGCGATGGCCCCGTACCCTGTCAGAACCACAACACGTGCATCGGGGCGTTTTTCACGCAGGATTTCGACGACATCCAATCCGTTTCCATCCCCGAGCCGCAAATCGCAGACCGCATAGGCCGGGGGCCGCGCGGTGGCGATCGCGGATCCGGCGGCAACGGAATCCGCTGTCTCGACCTCGAAGCCCCGCTTTTCCATCGCCTTGGCCAACCGCCGCAGGAATGGTTCATCGTCATCAAGCAGCAACAGGGATCTGTCCGGCCCCAGATCGGCCAACTGGTCATTTTGCATTGGTGCCTCGTTCATTTCTCAAACCATTCGGTTGGACCGGAATATGGCTCGATATCTGGTCCAGTCAAATCCGATCTATGTAACAACCGATCTTGTCGGCCATATCTTCGGCCGACAGTTCGCGCCGGAAGAAGTCGACAAACCCCCGGTCTGGCAGCACCAGGTAGCTGAATGTCGAATGATCAACGAGGTATTCGCCATCCACCGGCGGATGGGCCTTGTAAAAGGTTCTATAGGCTTTTGACGCAGTCCTGACCTGTTCGGGTGATCCGGTCAGGCCGATCATTTTCGGATGCATCGCTGCCGCGAAATCGCGCACGACCTCAGGCGTGTCCCGCGCCGGGTCTATCGTGATGAAAACGGGTGTGACAGATTGCCCCCGTGCCTCAACGATCTCGACCGCGGCGGCGTTGCGGTCCACGTCCAGCGGGCAGACATCGGGGCAGAAAGTGTAGCCAAAGTAGATCAGTGTGGGCTCTGTGATCACCTCTTTGTCGGTCACCGTCTGTCCCTGCCCGTTCACCAGTTCGAACGCGCCTCCCAGATCGCCGCCTGCCACCTGTCCCGCACGGCATTCCGCGAACTCACCGTCCTGACTGCCCCGTCCGAACGACAGGAAGGTCATCGCAATAATGGCCGCACCGGCAATGAACACGGCCACGAAGGCGGCAATACGAACCATAACAAGCTCCTCTTGGCGGACGGCGCTGCGCCCTTGATGGTGGTTATTTCCAGACCTACGCTAGGTTCCACGAGATGCAAGACTCGAATTGGCGGAACGCAGATATGACACAGGCGACAATCCGGCCCATGGGGGCACCGATGCGGGCGAACTGGATCCGGCTGCGCACGATGATCCTGCTCCGCTGGGTCGCCATCGCGGGGCAGTTCGTCGCCGTGACGCTGACACCGATGATCTTCGGCCTCCAGCTGGAGCTTGGGTGGTGCTATTTCGCGATCGGCACCTCGGTGATCGGCAACCTTGTCGCGGGCTTCGTCTTTCCGGAAAACAAGCGACTGTCAGAGCGGCAAAACATGGCGATGGTGATCTTCGACCTTGTCCAGCTCAGCTTTCTGCTGTTCCTCACTGGGGGTCTGAATAATCCGTTCACCCTGCTATTGCTCGGCCCCGTCACGATCTCGGCCACGGCGCTGAGCCTGCGCGCCACGCTTGTGCTTTGCACGATCGCGATCATCAGCGTGACCGTCCTGGCGTTCTTTCACCTGCCGCTTCGCACACAGGGCGGTGAGGTCCTTGAAATTCCACAGCTCTTCGTTTTCGGACAATGGGTCGCGCTGATCATCGCTGTCGTATTCACGTCGGCCTATTCTCGCCGCGTGACCTCCGAAATCCACCTGATGGCAGACGCGCTGTCGGCCACGCAGATGGCACTCGCGCGCGAACAGAAGCTGACCGATCTGGGCGGCGTGGTGGCAGCCGCAGCCCATGAGCTGGGCACGCCGCTGGCCACGATCAAGCTGGCCAGCGCGGAACTGGTGCACGAGTTGGCGGAGCTTCCCGACCTGCAGGAAGACGCAGCGCTGATCCGCGATCAGACCGACCGCTGCCGCGAAATTCTGCGCGACATGGGCCGGGCGGGAAAGGACGACCTGCACATGCGTCAGGCCCCGCTGATCACTGTCGTGGAAGCAGCCGCAGAGCCGCATATGACGCGCGGCAAGCAGGTGTTGGTGAACCTAAATCCAGCAGACGGACCTGCCACCGGCCAACCCTCTATCCTGCGGATGCCGGAAATCATCCACGGGCTGCGCAACCTGGTGCAGAATGCCGTTGATTTCGCCGACACCACCGTCTGGGTCGAAGCCCGCTGGACCGACGAGACCGTCACTGTGCGCATCATGGACGACGGCAACGGCTTTCCACATGGTCTGCTGGGTCGGATCGGCGATCCATTCATGACCCGCCGCAGACGCCCGCGCAACAGCCGGACGCGCCCCGAATACGAAGGCATGGGTCTGGGCCTGTTCATCGCCAAGACCCTGCTGGAACGGTCAGGTGCCAGCCTGCGTTTTGCCAATGGCGCGGATGAAGCGGGGTATCACGGCACGCACCTGGGCGCCGTGGTCGAGGTCCGCTGGCCCCGCCGCAAGATCGATGCACAGCACGGGGATACACCGGTTTCACCCGGTCTGAACATGAATTTCGCCATATAATTCAATCCAAACGTGCGTATTATTAACCTTTTCTTAATATAAGTTACCGCAAGATTAGGGCTAGTTCATCCGCCGATCGGGGTCCCTGTTCTGTGCAAAATTACCTTATTGTTTCAGCAACTGTCGTGATTTCGCTGGCGTTTGCCGCTTGGTGGGTGACCCGTCCGGTCCGCGCGCCCCGCCGCGAAGAACCACAGACATTGCCGGTACTGTTGTTCGAGAATGGCGTGCTGCAACACGCATCGGACGCCGCATTGTCGGCGCTTCCCATTGCGATCGGCGCACATGACTGGGATGATCTGCGCGACATCCTGTTGTCCCGTTTTCCCAGTTTTCCCCGCTGCCCACATCCGAATTCGGTGGGCAACACCACCGTCTTCGCCGCTCAGGGCTTTGGCGGCGCGCGCAGCGAGATTAACATAATGTGGCGTCGGAATACGGTTCGGATGACCTTTTCGGAAACTGATCCGTCCTTCAGCAACCTCGCCCAGACCACCGAAGCAGATCTTCAGGAACTGGAAAGGTTGCGCCAGATCAGCGCGACGATGGAATGCCCCTCTTGGAAAACAGATCCGCAGAACCGTCTGATCTGGAGCAATTCGGCATACCAGATGCTGCGCGACCGCCTCGTGAAAGGGTCGGACGATCCTTCCGTACCGATACTTCAGATGGATCAGAAAAGCGTTGCGGAACCAACCCGGCGGCTGAGCGTCGATGTCACCGACAGCAGCGCGCCCGAATGGTACAACGTCACGCGCACGACACTGGATGACGGGGTGGTGTATCACGCAAGCTCGCTCCGGGCGGTGATCCGCGCGGAAGAGGCCCAGCGCGAATTTGTCCAGACCCTGGCCAAGACCTTCGCCCACCTGTCGATTGGCCTGGCGATCTTCAACCGCGACCGCCAGTTGGCGCTTTTCAACCCTGCGCTGATGGATCTGACCGGGCTTTCCGCCGGTTTCCTCAGCCCCCGGCCGACTATCGACGCCTTCTTCGATGCGCTGCGCGAAAACAGGCGCATGCCCGAGCCGAAAAACTACAAGACCTGGCGCCAGCGGATCAACGATCTGATCTTGGACGCCGAAGTGGGCAGGTTCGAAGAGACATGGACCCTCGACAGCGGTCAGACCTACCGCGTGAAGGGACGCCCACATCCCGACGGGGCCATTGCCTTTCTGATCGAGGATATCAGCGCCCAGATTTCACTGACCCGGAATTTCCGGGCCGAGCTTGAGCTTGGCCAAAGCCTGATGGACACATTCGATGACGCGCTCGCGGTGTTTTCCAGGGCAGGCGTGATGACCTTTTCCAACAAAGCCTATGACGCGCTCTGGGGGTTTGAAAACAAGAGCGCCTTTGCCGATGTGACAATCTCGGACGCCGTGCACATGTGGAAGGAAAAATCCGCACCCAATCCGATGTGGTCCGACCTTCGGGATTCGGTGACAAAGGTCGCCGAACGCGAGGCGTGGGACATGCCCGTCTGCCTGAAAGGACAATCCCCGATGAACTGCCGGGTCGTGCCCATTGCGTCGGGTTCCACGATGGTACGGTTTTCGCGCCACAACCTGCCCTCGCTCGTGCCGTTGCGCAACCTGCCGCTGTCCGACTGACCTGTCGCACCAACCTGCCCTTTCCAGCGGCGAGGACCCCGGTTAGGGGGCCGCCATGCCAGATCAGAGCCGCTCTTTTTCCCTTACCTCTCCCGAACGGACC
>JBFFQZ010000154.1:0-7006 GCA_041573235.1 Sulfitobacter sp.
ATCGACGCCCATATCCTCGGTCACCAGCAGCGAATACAATTCGTCATACTCCCACGTCACCTCGACATGGGTCAGGCGTTGGTCATCGTCCAGGATCACCCGCAGACCGGTGTTCACGAAGATATGCGGATGCGCGCCCAGAGGGGTGGCCGCAAGGATCGTCATCAGGGTCAGCAGCGCTTTCATGCGGCGCAATCTAGGCGCGCCGCGCCGCGCATGCAATTGCCGTTACAGGGCATCGGCGATCAAACGCCCCAGACGCGCGATGCCTTCGTCGATGCACGCCTCATCGGTCCGGCTGAAACTCAGGCGCAGGGTGTTCGCACCGGATCCGTCGGCAAAGAACGCATGCCCGGGAACAAAGGCCACCCGCTCGGATTTCAGCGACTGCGCCAGCAGGTCGTCGCACCGTATGTGGGCCGGAAGCTCCAGCCAGATGAACATGCCGCCCTCGGGCCGGGTCCAGCGGACGCCCGGCGGCATATGCGCCTCCAGCGCCGCCAGCATCCGGTCGCGCCGCGCCTTGTAGAAAGCCTTGATCTTGTCGACATGCGCGTCGAACTGCGCTTCGGCGACACTGGCGATCGCCATCTGGTTGATGGTCGAACTGTGCAGGTCGGAGGCTTGTTTGAGCAGCACCATCTGACCGATCACCTCCTGCGCACCACAGACCCAACCCACCCGCAGCCCCGGCGCAAGCGTCTTGGAAAAACTGCCGCAATACAGCGTGCGGCAGGCGTTGATGTCGCCCTTGCGCGCGATTTCACGGGCCAGAACCGGGCTGAGAGCCGCGCCGTCATAGCGCAACGACTGATAGGCCGCGTCCTCGATGACCGCGATGTCCAGCGCATCGGCCAGATCAATCACCCGCTCACGCATCGCATCATCCAGCGTCCGGCCCGTGGGATTGGCGAAATCCACCGACATATAGGCGAATTTGACCCGCCCCGGCCCCGCCGCTTCGGCGTAATCCTCGGCGCTGCGATTGGTTTCGGGATCCAGCCGGTCAAAGCGCGGCTCGTATGCGTTGAAAGCGCCCAGTGCGCCCAGATAGGTCGGCCAGCCCACCAGCGCCGTGTCGCCGGGGCTGAGCAGCAGCTTGCCCAGGTAATCGAGCGCCTGCTGCGAGCCCGACGTGATCAGCACATTGTCGCGCGTACAGGGAATGCCCAGCCGCGCCATTTCGCCAACGATCCAGTCGCGCAGCGGGCCGTACCCTTCAGAGACGGAATATTGCAGCGCCGTGGCCTGCGTCTGTGGCCCCAACGCAGCGCTGAACGCCTCCTGGAACGCCTCGGTCGGGAACAGCGCGGGGTCCGGGATGCCACCGGCGAACGAGATGATATCGGGCTGGTCCAACAGCTTGAGAAGCTCGCGAATCTCGCTTGCCTTCATCCGGTCGTTGCGTGTGGCGAAAATCTGTTGCCAGTCCATCCGTCCCTCCCTGAACATCTGTCCCAAGCAAGAAGCACGGAGTCGCATTTAGGTCAACAATTATGTCCTATATGTCCGAAACGGACCTATAGGCGCCCCTCAGACCCGCCAGCGCAGCACGCGGCGCTCCAGCATGCCGATAACCGAAGACACCCCCACCCCCAGCACCGACAGGATCACCACACCGGCAAACAGCCGTTCCAGATCGTAAAGGCTGCCCGCTTCGAGGATGTAGGCACCGACCCCGTATTCAGCCCCCAGCATTTCGGCCGCGACCAGCAGGATGATCGCGATCGTCAGCGAAATCCGCAGCCCCGAAAGGATGCCGGGCATGGCGCCGGGCAACACGATCTTGGCCACGATGGACCACCACGACAGGCCAAAGCTTTGCCCCATCCGGATCAGCGTCCGATCCACGTTATCGACCGCCGCATATGTCGCCACGACCGTCGGCGTGAAGGTGCCGAACGCGATCAGCGCATATTTCGACCCCTCGTCGATACCGAACCAGATCACGAAAAGCGGCAGCAGCGCGATTTTCGGGATCGGAAAGATCGCCGCCACCAGCGGCACCAGCCCCGCGCGCACATAGGCGAAAAGCCCGATCATCACGCCCACCGAGATCCCGGCCAACGCCCCCATGGTCGCGCCCACCAACAGGCGGGTCAGCGACGGAATCAGATGCTTGAACAGCGCCCCGCTCTGCCACAGCTCACCGAAGGTGGCCAACACATCCGACGGCCTCGGCAAGGTCAGCGATGTGATCCAGCCGGTCCGCGTGCCCCATTCCGCCAGAGCGATCAACACCACGAACACCGCAAATCCCAACCCGCGCACATGGACCGGCGCAAAGCCTCCACCACGAAAGGGTACCTTCTCAGACATCGAGCAACTCCGCATCCGCCGCCGCCGCCTCGTCGCGCATCAGCCCCCACAGGTGTTTCTGGCGCGCCTCGAGCGCCGCATCGCCATGGGTGCGCGCCTCAAGCGGCGTGTCGATCTCGACGATCTCGCGGATCCTGCCGGGACGGCGCGACAACACCACGATCCGGTGCCCCAGCCGCACCGCCTCGGCCAGGTTGTGGGTGACGTAGACGGCGGTAAACGGCGAACGGGTCCACAACCCCACCAGGTCATCCATCAACAATTCGCGCGTCTGGCTGTCCAGCGCGCTCAGCGGCTCGTCCATCAGCATCACCGCCGGGTTCACCGCCCGCGCGCGCGCGAGGGCGACGCGCTGCTTCATGCCCCCCGACAATTGCTTGGGCAGCGCCTGCGCGAAATCCGTGAGCCGCGTGCGCGCCAGCACGTCGGCGATGATCCCCGCCTGCCGTGCGCCCAGGCGATGATCCTCCAGCACCAGCGCCACGTTGCCCGCCACCGTTCGCCAAGGCAGCAAGGCGAAATCCTGAAAGATATAGGTCAGCGCGTTCAGACATCCCTCCGGCGGCGCGCCCACCTGCACGACCGCCCCGTCGGTCGGCCGCTCCAACCCGCCCAGCAGGCGCAGCAGCGTCGATTTACCACAGCCCGACGGGCCCACGATGCAGGTGATCCGGCCCGACGGCACCGCCAGCGACACATCACGCAACACCTCCGTCTCGCCATAGCGATGCGTGACCGCCTCCAGCTTCAGATCCATCTCACCGCTCCATGAAAAAGGCCGGGCACCCGGCCCGGCCTGCGCGCGCCCACGCCGATGTCAGGCGCCAACCGTCTCGACATAGGACGTGTCGATCAACGCATCGAGCGGGATATCCCCGTCCACCAGCCCCTCGGACTGGAACCACTCAAGCTGATCGCGCACCGAGGCGACATTCATCTTCGCCCCTTCGTTCAGCCGCATGGTCCCGTTGATAATCGACGGCGCGGCCTTCTCGCGCGGACGGTCCGTATAGACATACTTGTGAATGAGATCGACCATCTCGTCCACACCTGCATCCCCACCGGCGCGCGCGATCATCGCTGCGTTGTAATCCGCAACCCCCTGCGCATAGGCGGCAAGATACGCTTTCGTCATCTCCGCCTCTTCACTGGCATTCTTCGCCGAGGTGAATACCGTCGTCACCTGATAATCCGGCAGATAATCCGACACGTTGCCGATGATATGCACCGCACCCGACCCGGCAAGCGGCTTGGCGATATGCGGCACGATGGACCATGCATCGATCTGCCCGGTCTTCAGCGCACCAATGATCGCCCCCACCTTCTGCAACGGCTTGAACGACAGGCTGATACCCTCGGCCGCCGCCATCTTGGCCCCCATGTAATGAAACGAAGACCCCGCCGTGGTCATGCCATAGGACTTCCCGTCGAGCATCCCCGGCGCCGTCACCCCTGCCTGATAGGCCGCGTCCGAGGCCAGGAACTTCTGCCCGTCAATGCCCGCTTCCTCCTGCAACGCACCCCCAATCACCTTGATCGCACCCTTGTCGGCAAGCGACACCAGCCCCCCCGAAATCGCAGTCACCGCATAATCGACATCACCGCTCGCAATCGCCACGGCCATCGGCTGCGCCGCCTGAAAGAACTTCAGCTCCACATCAAGACCCGCGTTCTTGAAATACCCGCGCTCGGCCGCGACAAACGTCCCCGAATGACTGGTAAAACGCAGCGCGCCCACAGTGATCTTGCGCCCCTGCGCAATCGCCGGCGCCGCCAACCCCAGTACCGCTGCCGAAGCACCCAGTCCCGCCAAAGCCTGCCGCCGTGTCAAAATCGTCATCATCAATCCTCCCAAGATCCAACCCTCTCAACTTGCGCCCGCCCCGCCTGCCAAGTCAAGCAAACCGCGCCACTCAAACGCATGCGCCTTGTCTTGCACCCTTCTACAAATACCTCTCGCGACAATTGCCCAACGCGCCCTCACCCGCTATGACGCACCCATCCTCCCCAGCCAAAGGCCACACCCATGCCCTTCGACCGCACCCTCAAGATCGCCCCCTCCATCCTCGCCGCCGATTTCGCGAATTTCGGCGCCGAATGCGCCGCCGTCGAAGCACAGGGCGCGGACTGGATCCACGTGGATGTGATGGACGGCCACTTCGTGCCCAACATCAGCTTCGGCGCGGCGACCTGTGCTGCGATCCGCCCCCACATCAAGGGCGTGATGGACGTGCACCTGATGATCTCTCCGGTCGATGCCTATATCGAGGATTTCGCCCGCGCCGGCGCCGACGTCATCACCGCCCACGTGGAGGCAGGCCCGCACATCCACCGCACCCTTCAGGCGATCCGCGCCAGCGGCGCGAAGGCGGGCGTGGCGCTCAACCCCGGCACCCCGGCAGAGGCCGTAGCACAGCTTCTGGATCTGACGGATCTGATCTGCGTGATGACCGTGAACCCCGGCTTCGGCGGGCAAAAGTTCATCGACATGACGGCCAAGATCGCAACCCTGCGCGCGATGATCGGCGACCGCCCCGTCCACATCGAAATCGACGGCGGCGTTGATCCCACGACAGCGCCGCTGGTAGTGGGCGCAGGCGCCGACGTGCTGGTCGCAGGCTCGGCGGTGTTCCGCGGCGGCTCTGTCACCGATCCCTCACCCTACGGCGAAAACATCCGCGCCATCCGCGCCGCCGCCTTGGGAACCTACGCCTAACATACCGTTAATAAAGCATTCTTTCTGACCCATTGTTTCGCGTGCGAAACGTGCCGAATGCCGCGGCGGGCGCGCCGCTCAAGACAGTTGATCCGCGAATGTCTCGATCATCTTGTGCTTGAGCAGCTTTCCCGTCGGCGCGGCGGGCAGGCTGGTGGCCAACACGATTTGCCTGGGACGCTTGTAGGCGGTCAACCGCTCTTTGACGAAGGCACGCAGCTCCTCGACCGTGGGCGCATCGCCTTCGGCCACCTGGACAAAGGCCAGCACCTCTTCGTCACCATCGCGGGTGCGCCCGACCACTGCCGACTGGATCACCTGCGGATGATCGTTCAGCGCCGCCTCGACCTCGGGCGGATAAACGTTGAACCCGCCGTGAATGATCAGTTCCTTCGAGCGCCCGAGGATATAGAGGTTGCCTGCCGCGTCGAGCTTGCCCAGATCGCCGGTGTGCAGCCAGCCGTCCGAATCCAGCGCCTTGGCGGTCTCTGCCGCGTTACGGTAATAGCCCTTCATCACATGCGGCCCCCGCACCAGCACTTCGCCCTCGCCCGCACCATTGCCGCCCGGCGCCTGATCGTCGATGCACACCTCGGTGCCGGGGGTGATGGGGCCGACCGACACATCGTCCGAACCGATCTCGTTGCGGGTCGCCGAGGCGCCGGATGTCGTTTCCGTCATCCCGAAACCGTTCTGCAACGGCAGTTGGTAAAAGATTTCGGCCTTGCGTTTCCACGCGGGATCCAGTGGCGCGCCACCGGATGAGACATAGCGCAACTTGGGCGCACCCAGATGCGCGAGCCCCTTTTCCTTGGTGTATTGCATCACCAGCGCATGCATCTGCGGCACGGCGGGAATGATCGTCACACCGCCCATCGCCGCGTCATAAAGCTTCTGCGCCGAAAACCGCGACTCCATCAGAACATGCGCTCCGGCATAGCACGAGCCTGTCAGCACCGACACCAGCCCGAACACATGGCTGATCGGCAGCGCACAATAGACCACGTCATCAGGCGTCATCGCGCGCAGCTGCGACGACGCGATGCCACCAAAGCGGATGCCGCTGTGGGTCAGCATCACGCCCTTGGGGTCGCCCGTGGTCCCGGTGGTGTACAACAGCACCCCCACGTCCTCGAGCTGCGGGTCGGGGTCCGACGTGCCGGGCGCCAGCATCATGGTGCCGAAGGCGCCGCTGATTTCATGGCCTCCCATGCGGGCGGCATGGGCCGCAGCGTCCGGAGACACATGCGAGGTCGCAAGGATCGCCGCCGGGGTCGCGTGTTTGACAACCCGCGCGACCTCGCCCTCGGTCTGGCGTGCGTTGAATGGGATCACCACAGCGCCGATTTTCCACGCCGCGTGCAGTGTCGCAGCGGCGGCTGCGCAATTCTCGACCAACAACAGCACCCGGTCGGTTGCCTGCACGCCTGCATCGCGCAGCACCGTCGCCAGCGCGTCGCTGGCCCGGTCCAGATCCCCATAGCTCCAGCGAACGCCGCTGGAATCGCTCAGTGCCGGGCTGTCGGGCGCAGCCGCCACCCGGTCTTTCAAAAAGTCTTCCACCCTTGCCATGAAACGTTCCCCCCGTCTGGCATGGCGCGCCGTTGCTATCCGTAATTCGGCGCGCGTTTTTCCAAAAATGCCGCGATGCCTTCCGCTGCTTCGGGCGCGCCGGTGGCGTGGCCCATTGCGTCGCGTTCGGTATCGAGCTGTTCCGCTTCGCTGGAATCGTAGGCATCGCCGACCATCGCGCGGATCATGCCCTGCGCCTTGCGCGGCCCTGCGGCCAGCGCGTCGGCATATTCCATGGCCTTCTTCATCGTGCCACCCACCGGGGTCAGCACGTTGACCGCCCCCAGGTCGCGCATCCGCGCGGCCAGCACCGGCTTACCCAGCAGGCACATTTCCATCGCGAGCGGACGCGGCAGGATGCGCGCCATATGCGCGGTCAGGCCGCCATCGGGCACCAGC
>JBFFQZ010000155.1:0-6987 GCA_041573235.1 Sulfitobacter sp.
CCCCCACCGCCACACTGCATGGTGTTCACGACACCCACCATGAAATCCGCGGGATCTACACTGAGAGCTGAAGGCATCGCATAGGTGTCGATGGGATGTTCGCTTCCAATCAGCGTCCCATCGTCCTGAAACCGGCCTGCGGTGGGCAGCGAAGTGGTGTCCCCCAACCACAGCCCGTCAATGATCTGCGGCAGACGGTTCAGGATCCGGATCCGGTATTCGCCCGCGCGCAGCGCCGCTTCCAGGCCGTCGTTCTGATCGAAACCGGACTGAGGCATGTCGAGATCAGCGAGGTTGGGCATCGACACCACCGTGCCGGACTGAAAATAGTTGTCCTGGTTGACGCTCACGTGGTCGTTGGAATGCAGACAGAACCCTTCACTGAAAGAGTTGTTCGATTGAATGTCAACAAGACCGTCGGCCACGAACCCTTCGGTAAAACATGGCGGGTAATAGGTGGAATACACGCTTTGGGTGGTCACATTGAACGTATCGAACCCGATGATGTTCAGCAGCAGGTTGCGCGCCGCGTTGCCGCGTTCCTCGGTCTTGGCCGCAGCCACGCGCACCGCAGTAAGCGAGTTCTCGGACGCGGTGAAGGTCAGGGTGTCGTTGTCCCAGATTCCGAACTCCACATCGGATTCCGTGACCGCGCCGCCATGCAGATCGTCGCGCAGCATCATGTCGATCACGTTGATTGCCTTGGTTCGCGCCTCGGCCGCTGGCATGGTTTCGCGCGAATACAGCGCGGCATGGGCGGCAGTATCGGCTGCGACCTGCAGACGGGTCCGATCCGCCATGGCCTTGTTGAAGTCAATCGCGAGGCCGGCCATGACGATGATTATGGCAACGATGAACAGGCTCAGCAGCGTGCCCGAACCCGCGTCGTCGCGGGCAAAATGCCTTACGGCGCGCCTGATGAGGGGGGTACGCAATCCGGTCATGATCAGAACTCGACGATGTGTTGCGCGGAAACAGTGACATTGATCGAAGCAAAGACCCCTGTCATGAAGTTCAGCGGCATCAGGTCAGTGGCAGGCGCCTGCAACATGGTCACGATGTTGCCGTCCGCGAGCGAGGTTGTCACGGTCAGCGCTGCACCGGTGTAGGCAAGTTGCGCGGCAATATACTCTTCGACCTGCGTGGTGTTGGCCATCCGGCCCAGCGAATAGGCGCGATTGCCATCCTGCACCACCCGCAACATCTGGGATTCAGTGAAGAATACGGTAGAGATGTTCATGGTAATGCCAAGCATCATCGCAAAGATCGGCATCCAGATGACCGCTTCGACGGAAAAGCTGCCTTCCTCGTCCTTGCGGAAGCGGCGCAGGCGCCGACTGGATCGGGAAAGAGCGTGCTGCATGAGATGAGACGGGATCATTGATTTGCCCTCGGTGTCTGGTTCGTGACAAAGCTAACGGACCAATGTGGCGGAAGTTCGAGTAGGATTGTGGCGCTTTTCGCAAATGCCGAAAAAATGATCGGCAAATTGAAAGCTCAAAAAACAAGCACTCGTCAGATCCGTCCAGCACTCACGGAAGCGTCACTTTTCCAATTTATTATGGAGCATTCACGGCAACTCGGCGGACCGCTTTGCCAATTTACTCAATAGCGCAATTGCGGCAAAATCACGCAGCAATTGCGGCCAGATCATGGCGCATCCACCCCTTGGGATGGGGCCGATGGCGGGCTCCGGGCGTCGCCGAGGCCAGGATCGTCCGCGCGGCGCCTTCAGCCGGCACGCCCGCCGCGCCAGAATACGAACAGCCCGGACACCACGATCAGCGACGCGCCCCAGATCATCGGCGCGGTCAGCGTTTCGCCAAAGATCAGCACCCCGGCACCGGTGCCGAACAGCAGCCGGGTATAGCGCAGGGGCGTGACCGCCGCGACCTCGCCCGTGCGCATCGCCCTCATCAGACAGCCGTATGCCGCGACCCCCGCCAGCGTCGCGCCCGCCAGGCAGAGCGCCGGGCGCAGACCGGGCCAGACGATCCCGCCCTGCTCCCACAGCGCAAAGAGCGCGCCCGCCGCGGCGACCGACAGGAACCCGTAGAGCCCCAGCTGCGCGGTGGTCAGGGCGGCGGGGGCCGCACGGCTTGCCAGATCCCGCCCGGCAAAGCCCAGCATCCCGACAACGGCCAGCAATGACAGGGCCGACACGCCATCGCCCCACGGACGCACGGTCACCAGCACACCGGCCAGCCCGATACAGATCGCCGCCCAGCGCCGCCATCCCACACGCTCTCCAAAGATCAACGCCGCCCCCGCCACCACAACCAGCGGGGTGGCCTGCAGGATCACCGTGGTTGTCGCCAGCGGCGTCAGCGCCAGCGCCAGCACGTAGAACAGCCGCCCCAGGACTTCGAACACGACCCGCACCCGCATCGGCGGCGACAGCACGTCGCGGGTATAAAGCGCCTGCCCCGTGGCCCACGCCACCAGCGCAAAGACCCCGGCCCCGCCCAGCCCGAACATCACGAGGATCTGCGCGATGGGCAGGCTGTCGGCCGCGGCCTTGATGAAACTGTCCTCGACCGTGAACGCGGCCATCGCCGCGATCATCCAGATGCCGCCGATCAGGTTGGCGCGCGCCAGACCGACGACCGACACGGCGCAAAGTCCGGCTGTACGGTCGCTCATCCGCGCGCCGCCCCGGGCCGCGCGGCCCGGATCCGCAGGCTCAAAGCCCCTTGGCCTCATAGCTTGCCGCGACCTTGGCGATCGACACCAGGTAGGCCGCCGTGCGCAGGTCGTTGACATCGTCGCGCCCGTGCCAGACGTCAGCCATCGACTGGTACGCGACGCGCATCGTGTCATCGAGCCCCGAGCGCACAAGCTCCAGCTCATCCGCGCCCCGCAGGTACTTTTCCTTGAAATTCGGGCTCAGCGTCCAGTTGATCGAGGTGTCCCGGCTGATCCGCTCAAGCTCGTCCACGATCAGCTGGTGGCGGCCTTCCTCCTGGCGGCGCTGCATCCTGCCAAAGCGGATGTGGCTGAGGTTCTTGACCCATTCGAAATAGCTGACCGTAACGCCGCCCGCATTGGCGTACATGTCGGGAATGATCACCGTGCCCTTTTCGCGCAGAATTTCATCGGCACCGGCCGTGACCGGGCCATTCGCCGCCTCGATGATCAGCTTCGCCTTCACCCGCGGCGCATTGCCAAGGTTGATCACCCCCTCCATCGCCGCCGGGATCAGGATATCACAGTCCGCCTCCAGCAGGCTGGCGCCATCCTCGACGAACTCACCTCCCTCGAACTCCCAGGGGGAGCCGTGTTCGGTGATGTGTTTCTTCAACGCTTCGATGTCGATCCCGTCGTCGTTGCGCACGGCACCGTTATATTCGATCACGCCCACCACGATGCAGCCGTCTTCCTCGCTGAGGAACTTGGCCGCGTGATAGCCCACGTTGCCCAGGCCCTGCACGATCACCCGCTTGCCATCCAGCTTGCCCGTCAACCCGGCCTTGCGCAGCCCGTCGTCATCACGAAAGAACGACCGCAGGGCGTATTGCACGCCACGGCCCGTCGCCTCCACCCGGCCCTGGATGCCGCCGCCGTGGATCGGCTTGCCGGTCACGCATGCCGACCCGTTGATGTCGGTGGTGTTCATCCGCTTGTACTGATCCGCGATCCACGCCATCTCGCGCTCGCCGGTGCCCATGTCGGGGGCGGGCACGTTCTGGGCGGGGTTGATCAAGTCGCGCTTGATCAGCTCATAGGCAAAACGGCGGGTGATCATCTCCATCTCATTTGCCTCGTATTCGCGCGGATCGACGCACAGCCCACCTTTCGAGCCGCCAAACGGCGCGTCGACCAGCGCGCATTTATAGGTCATCAGAGCCGCCAGCGCCTCGACCTCATCCTGGTTGACCCCCGTCGAGAACCGGATACCGCCCTTGACCGGCTCCATGTGTTCCGAATGGACCGACCGATAGCCGGTGAACGTACGGATCTCGCCCCGCAGACGCACACCGAAGCGCACGGTATATGTCGCATTGCAGACCCGGATCTTTTCTTCGAGGCCCGGCTTGAGGTTCATCAGGCTGGCCGCGTGGTTGAACATCAGGTCAACGCTCTGGCGAAAGCTGGGCTCTTTGATGGGTAGGTTCATGGGACGGGTGCCTTGTGTTTGCAAAAGGAGTACTGGCTCGGTTCTGGCAGCGGCGCGAATCTCGCCGCCTGTCGGCACCCTAAGCGGCGACTTCTCAGGGAGCCACTTTTTTAGTCAGTTTAATAACAGATTGACGCGATACAGTCAGGCGCAAGCCGCAATGCCGATGCCGAGTGTCCTGCCGCGATTGATCAGGTCGAAAGGTGAGGACCGCCCCTGCGACAACGCGGGCATTGCAACCGTGCCCGCAGGCGATTGTCGACTGGATCGCGTACCTGCCGACACTGATCGCGCATGAATGGTTGATCGCGTCGGAAACCCTGGCTGAATGGGGTCCGCCGTTCCGGACCGGGCGAGAGGATCCGGGGGTGTCGAACGTCACTGTCACCCGGATCCGTCATACCAACCGATTACCCCCTTCGCCCCCGCAGGACGAGAGCCCTAATCCTTACCTGTCTCGCGCACCAGAAGATCGGCCAGCAATTCTGCCATCAGCTTGGTCTGGCGCACCGGTGTCATCCCCCCCACGCCGATCATCCGGCCGACCCGCCACCATAGCCCCGGTCGCAACCGGCCCCTGCCTCTGGTCTTTGTCTTGATCACGAATCCGTTCGAGGGTTTGAAGGCCAGAATGCCGCGATCCACCTTCTCGATCTCGTCGAGCCGCGCGATCACGGTGCCATCGCTGTCGCGCAAACCCGCGCGCGTCAGCTCGACACGCTGCGCCGTGGCCTGTCGCATCTGCTCGGCCAGCCACAGTGCGCCAGCCCCGATCACCAGGAAACCGATCTGCGTCGCCATGCCCGTCGTCCCCGAGAACGCCAGGTAGATCATCAGCACCCCCAGCAGCGCCAGCGCGCCCAGTCCGAGGACACGACGCCCCATCGTCGCGGCCGCCGTGGCCAGCACGGGGTCAGGGTCGGTCTGATCAGGCTCGGTTGGCTGGTGGGACATGATGGCGCTCCTTTGCGCAATCCCCTAGCCGCCCGTGCCCGGCGCCGCAAGCACATGCAGCCCCGGCGCGCAATCCGCAAAAGCGTCATGTCGCGCCGGGCACCCCCAGTCACCTCGAAAGGTAAACTCCATATTATCTTTTTCTAACAACAAATTGTCGGCCATTCGTCACATCTCACATCAGCCTTCTGGGCCGCACCTCATAGCCGCGCTCTTCGGGTTCGTCATCGACCAGCTCCTGTGGAAATCCGTCGGCAAGGATGCTCAGCCCGGTCGCCTCCTCCAGCCGCTCGATCATCCGGTCCGATTGCGCGCGCACGCCATAGCGGCGCTGCCCGTCCGTCATCATCTCGATCACCAGCGGTGAGATCTCCAAAGGCACCCCGGCATCATCCGCAAGCTTCTGGAACAGGCCGATGTCCTTTTGAATGAGGTCCATCGTGAAATTCACATCGCGCGATCCCGACAGCAACAGCTGGCTTTCGGTTTCATGGACGAAACTGGTGCCCGACGATATCGCGATCGCCTCATAGGTCATGCCCAGATCCATGCCCTGCGCCTTCATCACCGTCAGCGCCTCGCACAGCGACAGCAGGTTCGCCGTGGCAAGGTAGTTCGTCATCACCTTGAGAACACTTGCATTCCCAAGATCCCCCACATGCAGAACGCGCCGCCCCATATGGGTCAGCAGCGGCAATACGCGGTCGAACGTGTCGCGGGTGCAGCCCGCATAGATGCTGATGTTGCCCGTGTCCGCACGGTGGCACCCGCCAGAGACCGGGCAATCGACCGCCTGACCGCCGCTTGCCTCGACCAGCGCTGCAAGCCGCTTGATCTCGTCGGCGTCCGTGGTGGACATCTCCATCCAGATTTTACCGGGCGCCACAAGCGGCAGCATCTGTTCGACCACGGCGGCGCTGGCGGCGGGGCTGGGCAGGCAGGTGATCACCGCGTCGCAATCCTGCATCATCTGCGCCGGGCTGCCCCCGTCCCGTGCGCCGCGCGCGACCTTTTCCTGCACCAGGGCCTGATCCAGATCATGCACGCTGAGGTCGATCCCGTTTCGCAGCAAACTTCCCGAAAGTTTGCCACCCACGTTGCCCAACCCGATAAATCCGACTTTCATACTTCTGTTCCCTGACATTTCACTGTTTTCACAAACCTCACCGCTCAAAAGCGCGTCGTCCCGCCTGAAACCGACCTTTGACAATCGCTTATCCCCCTTTCATGCGCATCGCATGACCGATCCGTCCGCCCCCTCCCGACCCAAGGCGTTCCGACACGGATGCGCGCATTGGGTTAGCGTACCCGTCTGCGCAGTCTACCCGGCGAAACGATATCCTTTGCCGGGCGTTCCGAGGTCATGATGTGCGGGCAGAACAGACCGGTGTTTCTGCCTCGGGCCCGGCGACAACCGGCCCGGCGGGTCAGTGTTTTGCACGACTGCACAGAAGCCCTGCGCCAGATGACATTGTCCGGACGCGTGCAAGGCCCTAGATCAGAGGTACAACCAGCATAGGAGCTGACAAATGTCCCTCAGGCCCACCCTCGAGACCCGCGCCGCGCAGCCCACTCTTGAAGGCGCCGGTGTGAAACTGCACCGTGCATTCGGCTTTCACGACCCGAGCGAGCTGGACCCGTTCCTGCTGTTCGACGATTTCCGTAACGAGCGGCCGATTGATTTCGAAAAGGGTTTTCCCTGGCACCCCCACCGAGGCATCGAAACCATCACCTATGTTCTTGAGGGGACGGTCGAGCATTCCGACAGCCTGGGCAACACCGGAACGCTGGGTGCGGGCGACGTGCAGTGGATGACCGCCGGGTCGGGCATTCTGCACCAAGAGATGCCGCACGGGAACACGCGCGGGCAGATGCACGGCTTCCAACTGTGGGGGAACTTGCCGTCGGCGCAGAAG
>JBFFQZ010000156.1:0-6924 GCA_041573235.1 Sulfitobacter sp.
TCCATCTGCGCGGGCAAGGACGATGGCATCCTGCAGGTGGGCATCAAACGGGTCGAGGGCGGTGTGTTCTCCACCTGGGCCAACGAGGCGCTCCGGCCCGGTGACACGCTCGACACGATGCCCCCCGCGGGCAGCTTTCACACCCCGATCGACGCGGATGCCGCGCGGCACTCCCTGGGGTTTGCCGGTGGGTCGGGGATCACGCCGGTGCTGTCGATCATGCGCACCGTGCTCAGCCGCGAGCCCGCATCGCGGTTCACACTTGTCTACGCCAACCGGACGGTCAGTTCGATCATGTTCCGCGACGAGCTGGAGGATCTCAAGAACACCCACATGGGGCGGCTCAACGTGATCCATGTGCTGGAAAGCGACGCGCAGGACATCGACCTGTTCACAGGCCGCGTCGATGAGGAGAAATGTGCGCGGCTGTTTGCGGCCTGGATCGACATCCGCTCTGTCGATACCGCCTTCATCTGCGGACCAGAGCCGATGATGCTGGGCATCGCGCGCGCCCTGCGCGATCACGGGCTGAGCGACGCACAGATCAAGTTCGAGCTCTTTGCCTCGCCACGCCGCGGGTCCGCGCCACGCAAGTCGGTGGCCCGCGAAGGCACGCCCGGAGGCAGTCGGACACAGGCCACCGCGACGCTTGATGGCGCCACCCGCAGTTTCGTCATGCCGCGCGACACCAGCCTGCTGGACGCGGCGCTGGATAACGCCATCGACGCGCCCTTTGCGTGCAAGGCGGGCGTCTGTTCCACCTGCCGCGCAAAGGTTACCGAAGGCGAGGTCGAGATGCGGATCAACCATGCGCTGGAAGACTACGAAGTGGCGCAGGGTTATGTGCTGACCTGTCAGTGTTACCCGCTGGGTGATACCGTGCGCTTTGACTATGACCAATAGGGGTGCGCCATGAGCGAACATATGAGCATCGAAGACTATCTGGCTTCGGGCGGCCGCCTGACCTCGCCGGGCAACGTGCCGCCGCGCTACCGCGCAGAGCTGATGCGGCTGATGGCGATCTTTGTCGATAGCGAACTGGCCGGGGCTGCGGGGTTCGCGGGGCTGATCAATGATGCGCCGGGCGTGACCGAACGCATCGCCGCTGCGCGCATCGTGCTGGAAAAGAACATGAATGCGGCCTCGGTACTGAACATCATGGCGGATTTCGGCACCGATACGGACCGCTATGTACAGCGTCACCCCTGGGCCGACCGCCTGCCCCGCGACGCGCCCATCGGCGCGACGCGCGCCTATCAGGACATGCGCCTTCCGGTCTTCAACGCGCCGCTGGAGGGCTGGGCCGATGCGGTCGTGATGAACCTGCTGATGGGTCTGGCCACGCAAGTCACCATGGCCGACTACCGTGCGCTGTCCTACCAGCCGCTGCGCGATGTGTTCGACACCATCGCCCCCTTCGAAGAGGCGCACACCGATCTGGCCCGCGAGGGGTTGGAGACGCTGGCCGCGCGCGGGGTGCCGCTGCAGGCGTCGGTGGACTATTGGTGGCCGCGTGTCTCGGCCTGTTTCGGACAGGAGGACACAGGCCGCGATGCCCGCCTGCGCGCCTACGGCCTGCGCCAATCCTCGAACGCCGCGTTGCGCGCGCGCTGGCAGGCGCAGGCGACAGCCGCGCTGGAGGCACTGAACCTCACCGCAGGGAGCCCCGCATGATCCGTGACATTCCCTCCTTCGCGGCGGGCCGATGGGTCGCCCCCGACAGCGCCGCCCGCCCGGTCGCCTCGGCAATCACCGGCGAGGTGATCGCGCGCGCGGGCAACGACAGCCTGGACATGGGTGCCATGCATGCTCATGCCCGCGATGTCGGCGGCCCTGCCCTGCGGCGCCTGACGTTCCACGACCGCGCCCGCATGCTCAAGGCGCTGGCGCTGCATCTGACGGCGCACAAACAGGCGCTCTACGATCTGTCGTTCGACACCGGGGCCACGCAGGCCGATCACGCCTTTGACATCGACGGCGGCATCGGCACGCTGTTCGTCTTTGCCGCCAAGGGCCGCCGCGAGATGCCGGATGCGCAGATCTACCTCGATGGCGGGCTTGAGCAGTTGGGCCGCACCGGCAGCTTCATGGGCCAGCACGTCTGCGTGCCGCTGCAAGGGGTCGGCATCCATATCAACGCCTTCAACTTTCCCGTCTGGGGCATGCTTGAGAAATTCGCGCCCTGCCTGCTTGCCGGGCTGCCCGTCATCGTCAAACCTGCAACCGCATCCTGCTATGTGACGCAGCTGTGCGTGAAGCTGATGCTCGACAGCGGCATTCTGCCCGAGGGCGCGCTGCAGATGATCGCGGGCGGTGTCGGCGACCTGCTGGAGCGGCTCGACGCGCAGGACGTAGTCAGCTTTACCGGATCCGCCGATACCGCGCTGCATCTGCGTGCCACGCCGCACCTGCTGGCGCAGTCGGTCCGCTTCATCGCCGAGCAGGACAGCCTGAACGCGTCGGTGTTGGGGCCGGATGCCGTGCCGGGGACGGCCGAGTTCGACCTGTTCATCCGCGCAGCCTGTCGCGAAATCACCACCAAGGCGGGCCAGAAATGCACCGCCATCCGGCGCATCATGGCACCTGCCGCCCATGTGGACGCGGTGATCGCCGCGCTTGATGTCAGCCTGTCGCGCACCGTCATCGGCGACCCGCGCGATCCGGCCACGCAGATGGGCCCGCTGATCTCACGCGCGCAGCGCGACGATGTGCTTGCCAAGGCCGCGATCCTCGCCACGGAGGCCGAGCGCGTCTGTGGCGACCCCGAGCACTTCACCGTGCAGGGCGCGGACCGCGACAGCGGCGCCTTCGTGCCGCCGATGCTGTTTCACTGCGCAGACCCCGACGCCGCGACGCGCCTGCACGACACCGAAGCCTTCGGGCCGGTCAGCACCGTCATGCCCTACCGCGACGCGGATCACGCCATTGCGCTGCTCAACCGCGGCAAGGGATCGCTGGTGGCGTCGGTCATCACCCGCGACGCGGATCTGGCGCGGCAGATGGTGCTGGGGTCCGCCGCCTGGCACGGGCGGCTCTATTTCGACAACGCCGACAGCATGAACGAGGCCACGGGCCACGGCGCGCCGATGCCGCAGATGGTCCACGGCGGCCCCGGCCGTGCCGGCGGCGGCGAAGAACTGGGCGGCGTGCGCGGCGTGCTGCACTACATGCAACGCACCGCGGTGCAGGGCAGTCCCGACATCCTGACGGCCATCGGCGGCCAATGGGTGCCCGGCGCACGGGAAATCACCGGCGGGGACCACCCCTTTACCCGCAGCTACCACCAGCTGGACATCGGGGAAACGCTGTATACGGCCCCCCGCGAGGTCACGCTGGAGGATATCGAGACCTTCGCGCATTTCACCGGCGACACCTTCTATGGCCACATGGACGAAGAGGCCGCGCGCGCCAATCCGTTCTTCCCGGGGCGCGTGGCGCACGGCTATCTGCTGCTCAGCTTTGCCGCCGGGCTTTTCGTACAGCCCGACCCCGGCCCGGTTCTGGCCAACACCGGGCTGTCGAACCTTGCCTTCATGAAACCGGTCTCGCCCGGGGATGCGATCAAGGTCCGCCTGACCGTCAAGCACAAGACCCCCCGAACGCCGGATTACGGGCAGGTGCGCTGGCACGTGACGGTCACCAACCAAAAGGACGAACCGGTCGCCGAATATGAACTGTTGACCATGAACGCCTACGACGCGACCTGATTTTTCGCCCGATTGCCGTTAAGGAACACCGCGCTTCGGCGGCAACGTTTCTTTTGACCGAAGGAGGCTCTCGCGAGCCTCCCCGCCTTGACGTGGTCCGCCCATCTCAGCGCGGGCCGCGGCCCACGCGCCACCCGCCTGCATGGTTCGACTGAGCCGCGCCAAAGGCGGCGTATCCCGTGCATGCCGCGCCGCACATCCCGCTGCTGTCAGACTGTCGGTCGGTCTGCACCTCGACGCACTCGCCAGATTACAGGGGCCAGATTACAGGGGATCGATATCCCCCTGCGCCCGGTTGGCATGAAAATCACGCTGCCAAGCCTCAAACGTTCCCGCCGCAATGGCCGCGCGCATCCCTGCCATCAGGTCCTGGTAATACCGCAGGTTGTGCCATGTCAGCAGCATCGAGCTGATGATCTCCTGGCTGCGGAACACGTGGTGCAGATAGGCCCGCGAATAGCTGCGGCATGCCGGACAGCCACAGTCCTCGTCCAGGGGCCGTGGGTCGTCCATGTGACGCGCGTTCTTGATGTTCAAGACCCCGCGCCGCGTGAACACCTGGCCCGTGCGGCCCGACCGCGACGGCAGCACGCAATCCATCATGTCGATACCACGCGCCACCGCGCCGACGATATCGTCGGGTTTGCCGACCCCCATCAGGTAACGCGGCTTGTCCTGCGGCAGATGCCCCGTCGCGTGATCCAGACAGCCGAACATCGCCTCCTGCCCCTCTCCTACGGCAAGGCCACCGACGGCATAGCCGTCGAAACCGATGCCACGCAGCGCCTCCGCGCTCTCGCGCCGAAGATCTTCCTCCAGCCCGCCCTGCTGGATCCCGAAGAGCGCGTGGCCGGGCCGCTCGCCGAACGCGGTTTTCGACCGCGCAGCCCATCGCATCGACAGTTCCATGCTCTGCGCGATGCGCGTCCGGTCCGCGGGCAGCGCCGGACATTCGTCAAAGCACATGACGATGTCGGAGCCCAAAAGCTGCTGGATCTCCATCGACCGCTCCGGGGTGATCTCGTGTTTGGACCCGTCGATGTGGCTCTTGAATGTCACGCCGCGCTCGGTGAGCTTGCGCAGATCGGCCAATGACATCACCTGGAACCCGCCCGAATCCGTCAGGATCGGCCGGTCCCAGTTCATGAACTTGTGCAGCCCGCCGAGCCGCGCGATGCGCTCTGCGGTGGGGCGCAGCATCAGGTGATAGGTATTGCCCAGCAGGATATCCGCGCCCGTCTCGCGCACCGATTCCGGCAGCATCGCCTTGACCGTCGCCGCAGTGCCCACGGGCATGAAGGCGGGCGTGCGGATCTCGCCGCGCGGCGTGCGGATCACACCCACCCGCGCGTGCCCGTCCGTGCCCAGTTTCTCAAACGAAAATCCCGCCATCCTTGGCCCCTTCCATACACGTGCCGCTGCCCTAGCGCACCACACCCCATCTTGCAATCACGGCCACAACACATCACATTTGCCACAGGTATTGTCACAAGGAACACCGCGTTGGACATCGAAACAATTCTGCTGAACCTGCTTGAAAACAATCTGGGCTTTCTTCTGCTCGCTCTTGTCTTGATCGTCGTGGTGTTGAAATCGGTCAAGATCGTCCCGCAGTCCGAACAGCACGTTGTCGAACGCTTTGGCCGCCTGCGCGCGGTTCTGGGGCCGGGCATCAACATTATCGTACCGTTCTTTGACAAGGTCGCGCATCAGATCTCGATCCTGGAACGGCAATTGCCCACCGCCAGCCAGGACGCCATCACCCGCGACAACGTCCTGGTGCAGGTCGATACATCGGTGTTCTACCGCATCATCGAGCCGGAAAAGACCGTCTACCGCATCCGCGACGTGGACAGCGCCATTGCAACCACGGTCGCGGGCATCGTGCGCGCAGAGATCGGCAAGATGGACCTCGACGAAGTCCAGGCCAACCGCTCGGCGCTGATCACCACCATCAAGGGCTTCGTCGAGGACGCGGTGGACAATTGGGGAATCGAGGTCACCCGCGCCGAGATCCTCGACGTGAACCTCGACGCCGCCACCCGCGCCGCGATGATGCAGCAGCTCAACGCCGAACGCGCCCGCCGCGCCCAGGTAACCGAGGCCGATGGCTCGAAACGCGCCGTGGAACTCGCCGCCGACGCCGAGCTTTACGCCTCCGAACAGACCGCCAAGGCCCGCCGTGTGCTGGCAGAGGCCGAAGCCTACGCCACGCAGGTCGTTGCCACCGCGATCAACGAAAACGGGCTGGAGGCCGCGCAATACCAGATCGCGCTGAAACAGGTCGAAGCACTCAATACCATGGGCAGTAGCGCGGGCAATCAGACAGTGATCGTCCCCGCAGAGGCGCTGGCCGCCTTCGGCGACGCGTTCAAACTGCTGCGGGGGCGCGGCTGATGGCGGGGCTGTTGCTGATCTGGTGGGTGTGGATCTGTGCCGCACTCGCGCTCGCGCTTGTCGAACTGGTGGCGCCTGCGTCGATCTTTCTGGGCTTCTCTATCGGTGCGTTGACCATGGCAGGGGTGGTCACGCTGAGCGACATCACCAATACGTCTGCCCTTCTGGCCCTCTTCGCGGGCCTGTCGCTGACCGCCTGGATCGCGCTGAAGGTGATCTTCCGTCGCCAGTCCAGCGGCGCCCGCATCGTGAAGCGCGACATAAACGAGGGCTGAACGCGCGCCCTCGCGGCGCGAAAGGGGTCAAATGATCAACGCACATCTGCGGGTCTCTCAGATAAGGCAGGCGATGGGCCGCATCCGGAAGGGCCCGTGGGTTCCGACCGCAAATGCGCCGCTTTTTGCGAGTAGCAAATTGCACGCTTTGCCTTTACGCCGCCCCTCACAAATCCTATATAAACGCTCAAGTATAACCGAGAGGCGCCCATGACCGATCAAAGTCAACCACTCGAAGGCACACCGCTCATCGCGCCTTCCTCGACCGATCACCCGCTGTACGAGCAGGTCGTGGATGCCTGCCGCTCCGTCTATGATCCCGAAATTCCGGTGAATATCTATGAACTGGGCCTGATCTATACCATCGACATCAACGCCGAAAACGAAGTGCGCATCAAGATGTCTCTGACGGCCCCTGGCTGTCCGGTGGCCGGTGAAATGCCCGGCTGGGTCGCGGATGCGGTCGAACCCATCGCAGGGGTGAAACAGGTCGACGTCGAGCTGGTGTGGGAGCCGCCCTGGGGAATGGACATGATGTCCGACGA
>JBFFQZ010000157.1:0-6887 GCA_041573235.1 Sulfitobacter sp.
GTTGGAAATCACGGGGCCCGGTCAGGTGAAACCCGGTCAGCCCGGCATTCCGGGCAAAGTGGTTCAAACGCTTCCGAAGCTCCAGTGGCTCGACAGTCTGAAGGTCGAAGAAGACGGGCGCGTTTGTGTGGGCACGCTGTTGACCGGCGGGATCACAATATTCTCTGAAGACGGCGAGACCCAGCGTGTGTTTGTTCCCGATCCTTTCACCACCAATCTGTGTTTCGGGGGCAGCGATATGCGTGATGTCTGGATAACCGCGTCAAGCACGGGAAGGATTTACAAAACCCGTTGGCCGCGACCGGGCCTGAAGCTTGCGTACACGGCTTGAGGGCAGGCATCCATGCCCGGTTCGCAGAGGCCCGCGAAGCGATCAATCCAGAAGAGACGCACGCGGCCGAAGCGCCGATCTGCACGTTCTACTACTGGTCGACCATGCGGTTTTCGTGCTAAGTTGTTAACCTATGGGTAATTCCGACGATATGTCCACGACCTCAGCGCCGCGACCATCCGAACGTCGGCTGGTTTCGGTGCTGTTTACGGATATGGTCGGTTATACGTCCATCGTGGAACGGCTGGGCGAAGAGAAATCCGTCCATTTCGTCCGTCTGATCTACGATTTGCTGACCAATGTCGTGCGGGAAAACGGTGGTGCCGTGCGTGGCTTTGCCGGTGACAGCATCATGGCAGTCTTCGGGATTCCGGAGGTGTTGGAGGATGCCGCTCTGAGGGCATGCACCACCGCGATGGCCATTCAGCGCGCCTTTGAAGACGCGGCAGACGATATCGAAAAGCAGTTCGATGTCCGCCCGATCATGCGCGTGGGCGTGTGTTCAGGTGCCGTCGTTATGGCCGCCGTAGAAGGCGAAGGCGCGCAGATGACCGCGGTGGGCAATACCGTCAACCTTGCCTCGCGCATTCAGGCGCTGGCACCCGAGGGCGGCTGTCTGATTTGCGACAACACACGTCGTCTGGTTGAATGGCTGGTCGATCTGAGCTTCAACGGCGAACATACGATGAAGGGCGTCACAAAGCAGCAAAAGCTTTGGCGGATCAAATCCATCCGCGACGGCGCCACCCGGTTCGATGCCTCGCTGGGCCGCGGGCTGAGCCAGTATGTCGGTCGCGATGCCGAGCTTGCGACCCTGTCCGAAGCATTGGAAACGACGCGGGACAGGATGCGTGTGGTTGATCTGGTTGCCGAAGCGGGGCTGGGCAAAACGCGCCTTGTTTTCGAGTTTCTGGGCCGCGCAAGGGCCGAAGAGGCCGTCATCCTGACGGGCCACTGCACCGCGGTTGGTCAGCGGGTGCCTTTTCTCCCTTTCCTTGAAGTCGTGCGCGGCGCGTTTCGAATTTACGATGAGGATGAACCGACCGAGATCGCGGATAAGCTGCAACAGGGCCTGCAGCGGGCAGGTCTCGATACACCGGAAAACCTCAGCATCTTGATGAACCTTCTGGGCCTTGCCGCGCCAGAGGGCGGGCTGGATGGTCTGGACGGGGTGCTTATCGGCCTGCGCACCCGGGATCTGTTGCCTGCGCTTTTGCGCACGCAATGCAGCGCCGGTCGCGTTATCCTGCTGATCGAAGATATGCATTGGATCGACAGCGCGTCAGAAGATCTGCTGTCGCGCCTGATCCGGGAAGATCTGGCAAACCTGCTTGTTCTGACCACAAGACGGCCCGAATATCAGCCTGAATGGCTCGACAATCCGGCTGTGACGACGATCGCGCTCAGGCCTTTGGGGGCCGATGATATCCGCACGCTTGCGCAGACCCGACTGGCGGTTGAAACCCTGCCGGACGCCTTTGTTCAACAGGTGATCGATCGGGCCGACGGCAACCCGCTTTTCGGAGAGGAAATCCTGAGTTACCTGATCGAGCAGGGCACGCTGAGAGTTCGTGACGGCGAGGTGGAATTCGATTCCCTTCAGGCCGAAGGCGCGCTGCCCGCCAGTATGCAAAGCCTTCTGGCCGCGCGTATTGAACAACTCGACCCGGATGACCGTGCCGTCTTGCAGGCCGCGGCAACAATCGGACGGCGCTTCGATCCTGGCCTGTTGTCGCTCGTTGTTGCGCGCGCTGACGAAACCGGGGCTGTTTTGCAGCGCCTGGAAACGTTCGATATCGTTCACCGCGAGACGAATTCGTCGGACTACATGTTCAAGCACGTTCTGCTGCGTGATACAGTATATCAAAGCCTTCTGGCCGACCGCCGGTCAAACCTGCACCTCGCCATCGCCGGCGCGCTGGAAACGCGCAACGCGAACCGCCTTCCCGAGACGGCAGAAGCGCTCGCGCACCATTATGCGCAAACGCCGCGCGCGGACATGGCGTTTCACTACAATACGCTGGCCGGTGTCAAAAGCCTTGGGGTCTTTTCGCACGATCAGGCCAAGCAATATTTTGCCGCGGCACTGGCGCTTTATGACGCGGATCCAAGCTGTGCCAGCGACACGGCATTTGCATCGTTTCTGAGCAATTACGCGCTCTGCTCGAACATCTCGCTGGATGTGATGACGATGATCGATCTGGCTCCCAAGGTTCAGCCGATCCTGGACAAGGTGGGTGACAGCCATGATCATGTTCTCTTCCTGCACCATTATGTTTCCTGCCTTGTCTGCAACAGCCAGTTCCTGAAAGCGCTGAGCGTACAACAGCAACTGACCGCGATGGCGGAGCGTCTTGGCGATCCGAAATCCATCGCTTATGCGATGGTCAACGAATTGTCCGTTGCGATCTATTGCGCGCCCATATCCAACGAGGATTTCGCGGCCAAGCAGGCCGAGATCGAAAAAGCACTGGCCAAGTTCGACGATGCGTATTTGCAGAACTTCTACTTTGCGACCGTTGGCTGGAACGAACTGACGCGCGGGCGGGTTGCAAACGCGCGCAAAGCGGCCGATCAAATGGTGGCGGTGGGTGAAAGAATGAACGACCCGCGCGCATTGGGATACGGCACTGCCATGAAAGCCCTTGTTGCCGTCGTGACAGATGATCACCAGTCAGCGCTTGAGTTGTCCGAGGAAGCGCGCCGTCTGTCTCGCGCCGAGTTCGAGATTGCCATCGCCGAGTCGTCCCGCGCGGGCGCCCTTGTGGCCCTCGAGATACCCGGTGCGCGCCAGGAGGTGGAAACCTACGTCGACTCGCGCAAGACCGACGGCTGCACCCTTTTCGCCGGCATTCCCCAAGGCATGCTGGGGGTGGGTCTGGCGTTGGAGGGGCGGATCGGCGAGGGGCTTCGACAGGTCGAAGATACCATCGCCTTTCGGGAGGCAGAGGGCGCGCATGTCGCTGCGGACTGGAACCGCTTGCTGCTGAGCGAGCTTTACCTTCAAATCCTTTCCGGCGAAGGGGAAGCGTCGCTGGGTGTTTTGCTGCGCAATTTCCGCGCGCTGGCAGGGGTGATGCTATCGGGTGAAAAACGCATCAAGTCCCTGATCGAAAAGGCCCGCGAAAATCCGCACTTCGACTCCGACGGGCATTACTATGCCCGCGGCGAGATGATCCTTGGCCTTCTGCACAAGACCAAGAAACGCAAGAAGAAAGCCATGGAACACCTTGCGGCCGCGCAACGGTTGATCGCTCCGACCGGCTCTTCGCCCATGCTCACCCGGATCGAGGTCGCCATGCAGGACCTGTCCGTCTAACCGGTCAGTTGTGACAGGTACCGGATCGCCGCCAGACTGGGCAGGAAGGTATAGGCCCCACCGCGCGTATTGACGAAACGCGGCAGCTCGCTCAACCGGATGTGCCCGCCGTCACTCAGGGTCAGGTCAAAAGAGCTGGTCTCGACCACGTTGGCGCCCAGCAAAGGATCGTTCGTTCCGGTGATATTCGGATCCTGAAGGCCGTAGTTGATCCAGTCGCAGGTGACCGCTTCGAATTGCGCGCCGAAATTCGCGCCGATGAAATTACCCAAGAGGCCGCGTTCCTCATTGTCGTCGTCACCGGACCTTGCGGCATCAGGATCGAAATCCGGGCCATAGGACATACCGCGCCTAACCAGTCGGCGAGAGTAGTTCGCGACACGCTGTACGATCGGGCCACCGCGCGGATTGGCCCGGCGCATATGGGCGCCCGCAGGGCATCGTGAAGTCTGCGTGTAGTCAAAATTGGTTCGGGAAATGTCCGTTGGGTCATTTGAATCGGGAGACAATTCGTAAGGTGTGCCGTTTCGCCAGCGTCCGCACATCTGCGCCGCCACGACTTCCCGCAATGCATCGCGCCGCGTCACGCCGCCGTCGATGTTCTTTTCCGCGCCTTCGGGCAGGAGTTTGTCCACGTCAGGATGCGTCATCAGCATGTCCGCCGCTTCCGTCAGGTAATTCTCAAACGCGATCACGTTCTGCTGCAGCACCCGGAATGCATTGAACGATCCGTTGCAGAAGACCTCTTTGGGGGAGGGCACCTCGAACTCCAGCCCCTCGAAATGGGTGGGATACCCCAGAAGCGCCGTGCCCAACGGATCGCGCGGCTCGTCCACCGTGACCTGGCTGGGGTCGAAGATGTGCTTGAACTTGGGCTGTGAAATGCCATCGACATACCCGAAGAACACTTTGCCATCGGGCAGATTACGGCCATCGCGCACGCCAAGAACATTGAACGCTTCGGCTACCTGCGCCTGCACCTTGTCCAGGTCTTCGGTTTCATCGGAATAGGCCGAAGCGACAATGTGAATGCGCTCGGGCGCATCAAAGGGCGCGGGCCACTTTGTAGGCGCGCTGTCGCCGAAATCTCCGAGCTTTGCTGCGCGGCTGGCCATGCCTTGCCTGTATTCACCGGGGAACGTGTTGAGATGTCGTGTCGGCAATCCCAGGGCGCGCATGCCTGCGAAGGTGATGCCGATATTGAAACAGCATTGTGGCGCGGGAGGGGCCCAATTCGCGGACCGTGTGATCCTTGGCACGTCCTCGCGGGTTCCATCCGCCGCCGCTGCCAGGAATTCGCGTGCCTTCCTGCGGTCGGAGATTTCCACAATGATGTGGCGTACCTTCTGTTTACGATACCCGCGCAGGATGTTGCCCTGCACATTTTCGGGATCGAATTTGATGATATGCCTTACGTTATTCTCGCGATAACTCCCCAGGATGTCTTCCTGGACCTCTTTTGTGTCAATTTTGGTCATTACCATCCCACTCCCAGCTTGTTTCTAATTTGAGCCGCCGAAAAGCCCGGATAGCCCCGGTAGCCCCCGCCGAGTGAAATGTTCGGGTTCGCGTGCAGTTGCAGGATCAGTTCGCGCGGCAGGCTTTCAATCGCGTGCGGCGGATGGTTCGGTTCGCGGCCCTTCTGGATGTCTTGCAGGCCAAACAGTTCGATCGGGAAATCCGGTGCCTGGAAAAGGTCATGCTCGCGCACCCAGTCGATGAAGGACTCGACGTTTTCTTCGCAAGGATAGACCTTGTCCCCGCCTTTCACGACAAGCATCAGCGCATCGAAAACGCTGCCGATGGTGGCGATGAAGTCGCGGATGTAGTTGCTGAAGTCGCCGTCGTAGACCGACACCATGCAGATGTAATCCCCGATGAGAAGGAACCGGGCCGAATGTACGGTGCCGACGTTGTCGAGCCCGGCAAAGACCTCGTCAACGCTCTGCGCCAGCGCCATGACCGCCTTGGCGCGACCGATGGGCGATGTGTCCTTGAGCGGCATGAGCAGGTTCATCATGCGCTGCGAACTATCGCTGGGCTGCGATGACTCGCGCGGCCCGCCCGGAAGCTTGGGCTTGCCTTCGCGCCAGACCCAATAGGGGACAACAACGTATTTGGACAGGAACTGGAACCAGCCGCGCTCCGGCAGGTCGTTCACATAATTATTAAGCCATCCGCCTTCATTGCTCATGACTGCTCCCCCGTTGAATGGAACGGGCACGCGACGGCGCCGCGTCGCTCGCTTGAAAATTTGTATACGTCCTTACGGATCTTCAGCACCGGATCGCCCGATGGCTCAATTCCGTCAGTGAGATGCATGGGATTGAAGCTCAGCTTTTCGTAAAAATCATCCCGATCCTTGGGGGCATCCACAAGGGTCAGTGTGCCCATCATCACCCGTTTGCGATGCGGTGGCCATTGGCGCGTGGAATCGTTGAAATCGTCTCCCGTCTCGCCAATGTGCATCATCAGCGAAAACCGTTCCGTCCCGTTCGCAAGCCTGTCTTCGAGATCTTGTCTGAGATAGCGATCCCTGGGCGGTTCTTTCGGGTCGGTCTTCAACACGCCGGCAACCGGCGCCCATGTGAAACGGACCCAGCGCTTTTGCTTGTTCTTTCCCGTGACGACAAATGTATGCACCGCGTGATAGGCCGCGCGCACGTAGCTGACCGGCGCACCGATCGCCGAAGCATCCAGGACAGCGGCCTGCGCCCAGTAATGTTCGTCGGCAAACGCGATTGCCCCTTCATTCGGGCGCTCCGTCTGGCCGGGATACGGGTCGGGCATCGGCAATTGCAGCTTGAGGTACTGTTTGATTTTTTCCCATGGGGTCTGACGTCGGCATTCTTTCGGTCGCGCCTTCCACGCAAACGTCCGAAACTTCTCTTCGGTGGGGGCAAAAAATACCGGCAGCGTCATGGCGATGAGATCGGTAGACCGGCCATTGTCCAGATGAAAGCGCACGGCCATGCCCCGCACATCCGACCAGCCATCGTGCACCGTTTCGATCCCCATGCCATTGGAAAATCGAACATCCACATCGAACTTCTTGCCGCCCTCCCTGGGCTGGAAATGTTCCGCGATGCAGAATTCACGCGCGACGTCGGAGGGTTCGAAGTATCCCGTTGCGCCGACACCCACGGTATGAACCGGTCGTCGTTCCGTGCTGCCTTCGGGCGGGGGCATATCCAGAGAATGCACAATGTCTTTAACAAGGTCAGTATATTCCATTGA
>JBFFQZ010000158.1:0-6881 GCA_041573235.1 Sulfitobacter sp.
CGCGCCCCCTGCACCACGTAATGGTTCAACCCCACAGGCGGCGTGATCAGCGCCATCTCGATCAGGACGATCATCAGGATCCCGAACCAGATCGGATCATAACCGTTCTCGATCACCAGCGGCACGATGATCGGGATGGTCACGACCATCAGCGACAGCGTCTCGATGAAAAAGCCCAGCACGATGTAGATGCACACGACCACGAGGATGAAGGCGAAGGGCGACAGGCCCATATCACCGAGGAAATCCTGAAGCTCGCGGCCCAGTCCTGCAGATGCCAGCGTGAAGTTCAGGAACGAAGCGCCGATCACGACCAGCATGATCATCGACGTGATCTTGACCGTGCCGAGGATGCTGTCGGCAAACATGCGCAGGCTGACCCCGCCGAAGGCCGCCGCGATCACGATGGCGCCCGCGACGCCCACGGCGGCGGCTTCGGTCGGGGTGGCCCAGCCTTTGTAGATCGTGCCGATGATCACCGTGAACAGCAGGATGATCGGCACCAGCTGGATCAGCGCGCGCAGCATTTCAGGGAAGGGAAACACCCGCCGCTCGCCGCCCAGGGAGGGCCGGATCATGCAGATCAGCGCGGTTATGACCATGAAACCGATGGCCAGGGCGATGCCCGGAACCAACCCGGCCAGGAACAGCCGCGGAATGGATGTCTGGGTCAGGAAGCCATAGACGATCAGGTTGATCGACGGCGGGATCATGATCCCCAATGTGCCGCCCGCCGCAATGGCGCCCGAAAAAAGCTTGGGGTCATAACCCAGCTTCTCAGCCTGCGGCATGGCGACCGTGGCGACGGTGGCAGCCGTCGCGACGGATGAACCAGAGGTCGCGGAAAACATCGTTGCAGTCGCGATGTTGGCATGCACCAGCCCGCCGGGCAGCCAGCTGACCCAGCGGTCAAGCGCCGCATAGGTTCGCGTGGCGACACCGGAGCGCACGAGGATCTCGCCCAGCATCACGAAAAATGGAATGGCGATCAGCGTCGCGTTGTTGGAGGTTGACCAGACCAGATTGCCAAGCCCCTTGATCAGGGGAAAGGGGCTGAAGAAAGCGTCAACGCCAAAGCCCAGCAGGAAAAGTACGATCCCCACCGGAAAGGACAGCGCCAGAAGGGCCAGCAAGCCCACGGAAACATAAGTGATCACAGCGCGCTCTCCTCTTCACCGAAGGTGCCGATGGTTTCTTCGGACTTGCCGAAGTCACCCTTGAGGATCAACAGAACCGCCGCGACAAAGGTCAGCCACGACACGATGGCGAACCACACCCAGCCCGCGAACCAGGGCCCCTGGACCCACGCAAGCGGCGTCTCAAGCGGTGTGTTTGCCGTCGAGCTGTTGGCCAGCGAGCGCCTCAGCACCGGCCAGCTCTGGATCGCGATCAATGAGATGGTGCCGGACAGCACCACCATCGAGAACAGGTCGAACACGGCCCGCCCCTTGCGCCCTGCCCGGCCCCGCAGCAGATCAATCCGCACGTGGCCAAGCTCGAGCAGGGTATAGGCCATCCCCCAGGATGTGGCGATGGCCATGACATACCCGCTGATTTCATCCGTCCCCCCAAGGGAAGACCCCGTCTGCCGCATCACAATATCAACCAGCACGATGGCCGCACAGGCCAGCAACATCACGCCGATGGCAATCGCCACCCCGTAATTCAGCCTGCGCAAGGTCGTCAAAATCGTATCCGCCATTGGGATCTTCCCCTATCTGGGTTGGGTTACTTGACCGGGATGGTCACGCCGACGGTCGCACCGACCGAAGCATTCCAACGCTCGGCCCACTCAGCGCCCGCGCGTTCGGCCCACTCGGGCAGAACCTCATCCACCAGCACACCGCGTGCCTTGGCGAAATCAGCGTCCGACACTTCGACCAGCGTCATGCCGCGCGCGTCACCGGCAGGGCACTCGCCGTTGCCTGTCAGGCAGGCGATGTCGTTGACCAGCGCGTTCTGCGCCGTGGCCCAGGCAGGAGCTTCGAATTCGGTCGCGACCTGGTCAGAGATCAGCGTCTGCATCTCGGCATCAAGGCTGTTCCACTTGTCGAGGTTCATCGCCGTCACGACGCTGTCCCAGCCCCCCAGAGGGATCGGCAGCAGGTGCGTGGACACTTCCCACCAACCCGCGGAATAGCCCGAACCGGCACCGGTCACGGCGCAATCCACAACGCCTTTCTGAAGCGCGCCCGGCACTTCGGAGAAGCTGACGTTCACGCCCTCGGCGCCCAGCGCTTCGAGGAATTTCGCGGTCATCCGGCCCGAAGCGCGGACTTTCTTGCCTGCCAGATCATCGAGGCCGCTGATCTCTGCGTTGCAGAAAACGACCTGAGGCGGATAGGGCGCGATGGCCAGCACATGGCTGTTGAAGCGGTCATGATAAATGTCGACAACCATCGGGCGGGCCGCATCCACCATCGCGCGCGCCTCGTCGGCGGTCAGCGCCAGCAACGGCACGTCGAGGCCCTCAAGCTCGGGCGCATCGGCCACGGCGTAATCGGCCACGGTCATCGCCACGTCATAGACGCCATCGCCCAGCAGGCGGTACACGTCGCCCACACCGAGGTTCATCTGGTTGTGCGTGGTCAGGTTCACGTTGATCTTGCCCCCGGACGCGGCGGGCAGGGTCTCACCCCAGAACGGGGCCTCGTATTCCTTGTGCAGCGGCAGGCTGGACCAGCTGCCAACGACCGAAAGGTCCTCGGCCATGGCAGGCATGGCAAGTGCCGTCGTCGCGGCAAGAATGCTCAGTTTCTTCATTGTGATACTCTCCTTGTTGGTGTGTTCAGGTAAACAGCTGCACCGGGTTTTCCGCATCTTCGGGGATGTCGGTGATCAGCATGTGACCGGGTTTATGGGTGATGCAAAGCGGCAGCTTCGCCGCCTCGATCGCAATCTGCGGGGTCACGCCGCAGGCCCAGAAAACAGGAATATGGCCTTCGGGAACCGGGGCCGGATCGCCCCAGTCGGGCCTTGAGATATCGGCAACGCCGATGCCCGCCGGATCGCCCCAGTAGACGGGTGCGCCATGTGCCAGCGGGAAGCGGCGCGAGATCTCGATGACTTCGTCGAGCCGGTCTTCGGGAATGGCGCGCATGGACACGGCCATCGTGCCACTGAACGGGCCGGAGGGCACCGTGTCGATATTCGACCGGAACATCGGCACCGTGCGGTCGTTGTCGATGTGCCAGACGGCCACCCCGGCCTTTTGCAGGGCGTTTTCAAAGGTGAAGGAGCATCCCAGCGCGAACACCACGAAATCGTCCTGCCAGATGTCGGTCAGATCGGTGACCGACCGCTCCAGCCGCCCGTCACGGTAGATGTTGTAGGCGGGCACGTCAGTGCGGATGTCGATGTCGCGCCCCATTGTGAACATCATCGGATTGCCGGTATCCGACACGCCGGTCAGCGGACAGGGCTTGGGGTTGCGCTGGCAATAGCGCATGAAATCCAGCGCGTATTCTTCGGACATGATCGCCAGGTTCGCTTGCAGGTATCCCGCGCCCAGACCTGCGGTATGCGCGGCATAGTCACCCCGGCGGATCGCCATGCGGACTTCCGCAAGCCCCTGCTTCTTCAATTTTGAATACATCGAGTCCATTGATCGCCCCCCTGAGCGGACATTAAAGGATCCAGAAATCATATCAAATTCATAATTTCACTCAATATTGATCACTTATTTTTATCACTCAGGTACTCGACCGCCACCTCATAGGCCAGATTTGCCGCCGTTTCCGTCAGATGGCTTTTGGGTTCTCCCAGCCAGGATGCGGAAAACCGCAGCGGGCCGGGTTTCCAGCCGGGGTCGAATTCACGCAAGGCTCCGGCCGCGACATAGGCCGCGCCCAAGGCACGCGGCAACACTGCCACGCCCAGATCCGCTTCGACCAGCCGGAAACACGCCGACAGCGACGAGGACGGGAACAGCGACACGCCCGGCCCCACCCGTTCAAACAGCATCTCCTTGAGCTCCCGGAAGGGGCGGGTGTTGCGTGCATAGGTCATCACGGGACGGGTCAGAAACTCCGCATCGCTCAGGTCAGACTTCGCCGCCGCGTACCACGCAAGGTCGAACCCCGGCAATTCGATGTTATCGACCGAATATTCCGAAATCGGCCCCAGCAGAATCGCGAGGTCAATCTCGCGGTTGAGCACCGCCTCGCGCAGGTTCAGCGATATATCCACGTTCAGCTCGACCGCGAGGTTGGGAAAGCGTCCGTGGATCCGCGAAACCAGTTCAGGCAGCCAGCATTGCGCGATCGTCTCAGAGACACCAAGGCGCAGATGACCTTCGATCCCGGCAGGATCCACGATGTCCTTTTCGACCAGCTCGGACAGATGTGCGAATTTTTCAGCGTGGCTCAACAGCAGCTCGCCACGCTTGGTCAGGCTCATGCCTCCACCGGTGCGGTCGAAAAGGGCACAGGACAGCGTCTGTTCGAGGTTCTTGATCCGTGCGGTCACCGCAGGTTGCGTCACGCTCAGCACATGGGCCGCGCGGCGCACCCCGCCATGGCGCACAACGGCCAGAAAGGTATTGAGCTGTTCAAGGTTGAGACGCGTCATGCCCCAACCCTACAGAGCCTTCACAACTTCGCAATGACGTTCACGCCCCCCCTGCCGCCAAGGGGCAGATTGGACAGATCACCCGAGAAACTGCCCGAATTATTGCCGACATCCGCTTCACGTCTCAGCCGACATCGCGGCGGTCAGCCGTCCGGGGCCACGTTGATCCGGAATGGACACCAACGGATGAACACTTTTGGGCGCCTGCGCAGCCCTCGGCACGGCTGAGCATGGACGGCACATCCGCGAACGCCCCCGCCTCTTTGGTGAACGTGGGGGGAAGAAATCGGTAAATTCAACCCGGACCATGGCCGCCGATGGTCGTTCTACCGCAGCCCGCTGGGCCTGCGTCAACAGCGTCACCAAAATGAAAAAGGCACCCCGGCGGGGTGCCTTTCATGCTGAATGCGGCCTGTTGTCGCCAGCTCAGGCGGCCGTTTGGAACTGCGTGCCGATCGCCCGGTCAACATCAGCCGCGAGCAGGCGCGCGGTCGCCGCCGAGAGGGTCCAGCCCAGATGCCCGTGGCCCGTGTTGAAATAGACGCCGTTGCCTTTGCCCGCACCAACGCGCGGCATCATGTTCGGCATCATCGGACGCAGGCCAGCCCAAGGCACGACGCTGTCCGTGTCCACGCCGGGGAAATACCGCTCGCACCAGGCGACCAACGGCTGGATCCGATCGGCGCGGATGTCGCGGTTTTCGCCGTTGAACTCGGCCGTGCCCGCGATGCGGAACCGGTCGCGGCCCAGTCGCGAGGTGACGATCTTGGCCGCATCGTCCAGCAGCGACAGCGTCGGCGCGGCATCCTGAGACGCCGCATCGCGCAGGTTGACTGTGATCGAATACCCCTTGACCGGATAGACATTCAGCCGCTCACCCAGTTGCGCGGCAAAGCGGCGTGACGCAACGCCCGCACAGATCACCACCGCATCGTAATGCGTGCCATCCACGTCGACGCCCTGCTCCTTGCGGGTCAACTGCTGCACACCGTGCCCCATCTCAAAGCGCACGCCCTGTGTCTTCAGCCAACTCGCCAGACCCTTGGTGAACTTGTGGATATCGCCGGTCATGTCGCTTTCGGTCCAGAATCCGCCCACCAGGTCTGCGCTCAGTTCCGGGCAACGCGCCTTGACCTCGGCGGGTGTCAGTTCCTGACGGGACAACCCGCCCTGCGCAAGCAGTTTGGTCACATCGCGGGCATGCTCAAGATCCTTCTGCTTGGTATAGAAGTGCAGGATACCCGCAGGCAACAGATCGAAATCAAGCTGAGCGATCTGTGCCATTTCGCGCAGCCCGACGCGCGCGGCAATCGCCATGCGCGTGGTCTGGATCGTGTTGTTGCGGTATTGCGGAATGGCGCCGATGAACTCCGCCATCCAGCTTGCCTTGTGCCAGCTGGGGCGCATGTTGATCAGCAGCGGCGCGTCGCGACGCCACATCCATTTGAGCCCCTTCAACACCGTGCTGGTCTGGTTCCAGACCTCGGCGTTGGACGCGCTCAACTGTCCGCCGTTCGCAAAGGATGTCTCCATCGCGGCATAGCGGTTGCGGTCAATGACAGTAACGTCCAGACCCAGTCGGTTAAGTTCGAATGCAGTTGTGACACCGGTGATCCCGGCGCCGATGACGGCGATGGTAGGCATGGGGATTTCCTTTCCCGTTTCATGCCCCCTCCGTCACTGGCCTGAGAGTTTCACCCACCCGTTTCATACCGAAACCACGGGGCTTGCTCCTTCGGCGGGCGCGTGTGCGCCACTCTTCGGAGTGTAGAGGATCGTCGGTCCCTTGTGCCTGAGAGTTTACCGGGGCGGTTGCTCCTTCGGCGGCAGAGATACTGCGCTCTCCCGAGCGATCCTGTGCTTTGAAACCCGGGCGTACCCGGGCAGTTCAGTCAAAGGAGCCTCCTTTTCCAAAGAGCTTGTCCATCCGCGGCTCCAAGCCGCAGTCGTGGGCTGGATGCCGTCAAATCGGGGTTTCAGTCAAGCGATACTTTGCCTCAGGCGCCCGCACTTGCAGATATTTGGCACCATCGCACAATCGTTAATCTAACTCGCGTGAACCAGACACCCAGTCGAGGCGAAAGACACCTCAACACCGCCCCGAACATCCGCTGACAGGGATCAGAATTTTTCAAAAATTCTGGCAAAAATTTTCAAAAAATTTTTCTCCCACGCGACACCGGGTAATTCACTTGCCGTAGCGCCCCTGCTGTGGATAGCTTCTCAAAAAAGGCGCGAATCATGGACGACACTGTATCCTTCAGCCAGATGAAAGACGGCACCGCCGAGGATTACGGCCTGCTGGAGGCACG
>JBFFQZ010000159.1:0-6870 GCA_041573235.1 Sulfitobacter sp.
AGGTAATCGGGGTGGTAATCCGCGTCCGTCAGGCGCGGCTTTGGCGCGGATTCATGGCGGAAATTCGGATCCTCGTCGAAATACCGCTGCATCAGGGGGCGGTAATTGAGATACTCGAACCAGCGGCAGCGGTAGGACATCGTCGCTTCCAGCATTTCCGAGCCCACTGTCAGCAGCACATCGCGCGGCGGCATACAGCCGAACTGGCTTGCGGTGTGGAAATCGGGCGTCGTGACGGGCAGGGCGTGGTCGATGCAGGTCGGCCGGTCGACGCGCACGCCGCGAGTCTCGAGCATCGCTGCAAAATTATCCAAAAGCTCATTCGCGCGGTCGATCGTCTCCTGCGGGCGGCGGCCCCATTGGCCGCGCATGTCGCTGTCCTCGGGCACCTTGGCATCCAGCGCGGGTTCTTCGGGCGGGATGTGGCAATCATCGGCGCGGCCGACGATGACATGGCGAAGCGGGTCCCACTCGTTCCAGCTGTTGACGACGGTCTTGTGCATGTTCTGTCCTCCCGGTGCGCCTTGCTCGTTACTTCACAAGGCCGCGAAGCGAAGGGCGTTCCTCGCCATTTCGCCTGATGCTTTAGGATCAAAAAACCCTTCGCGCAAGCGACAGGCAAAGCGTCATTGCCGGTCCGACCGCTTCGTGCAACTCTACGGCATCAAAAGGGAGATGGACATGGCAGTGTGGGACCTGACGGCGACCCAAGTCGCGGCGCGTATCGCCGCGAACGAGCTGAGCGCGCGCGAGGTGACCGAGGCAGCACTTGCCCGGATGGATGCGGTGAACCCTGCGATCAACGCGGTGGTCGTCCGCGACGACGAAGCGGCGCTGAAAGCCGCCGATGCGGTCGATGCGGCACGCGCCCGCGGCGAAGATGCCGGCCCGATGGCAGGCGTGCCCGTCACGGTGAAAGATAACGTGGATCAGGTCGGTTTCGCCACCACCAACGGCCTGCGCATCCAGAAGGATCTGGTGGCCACTCAGGACAGCCCGGTGGTGTCGAACCTGCGCCGCGCAGGAGCGGTGATCGTGGGGCGTACCAACACGCCCGCGTTTTCGCTGCGCTGGTTCACGCGCAACCGGCTGCATGGGCATACGAAGAACCCTCACAACCCGGCGATCACGCCGGGGGGATCCTCGGGCGGCGCCGCCTCCGCGACGGCGGCGGGAATCGGCGCGGTCGGTCACGGGACGGACATTGGCGGTTCGGTCCGCTATCCGGCCTATGCCTGCGGGTTGCAAGGCATCCGGCCGACGCTGGGGCGGGTCGCGGCCTGGAACCCGTCGAGCCCGGACCGTCACATCGGCGCGCAGCTGATGGCGGTGTCCGGGCCGCATGCGCGGTCTGTCGCGGATCTGCGCCTGTCGCTGGCCGTAATGGCAGCGCCGGACCTGCGCGATCCGTGGTACACGCCGGTGCCGATGGCCGGGCCCGCCTATCCCCGCCGGGCAGCGTTGTGCGTGGCCCCCGAAGGAATGCAGACGCATCCGCTGGTTGAAAAGGCGTTGCGCGAGGCGGCGGCGCGGCTCGAGGATGCGGGCTGGCAGGTCGACGAGGTGGAAAGCCCGCCCTTCCGCGAGCCCGCGCGCAGGCAGGCGCAGCTTTGGCTGGCCGATATGGCGCGCGGGGGATGGGACGCCTTTGCCGCCGAGGACGATCCGGACGCAAATCACGTGCTGGCCGAGATGCGAAAGCTGACACCGGCCCCGGATATGAACGAGGTACTGGATGCGTTGCAGGCCCGCGTGGGGTTCCTGCGCATATGGCAGGCGTTTCTGGCCGAGCGTCCGGTGCTGATCTGCCCGGTGTCCGCCGAGCCGCCGTTTCCCGATCTGCTGGATCTTCAGGACTTCCCCCGCGTGATGGAGGCGCAGCTGACGCAGGTCGGACTGCCACTGATGGGACTGCCGGGAATGTCCGTGTTTACCGGGTTCGAGACCAGTGATGCGGGCCGCGTGCCGCTCGGCGCGCAGCTGATCGGTGGCCGCTTCCGCGAAGATATCCTGCTGGACGCGGCCGAAGCCATCGAGGCGCGTGGCCCCGCGATCCAGGTGGTGACGCCCTGACCGCAGGCTTGTCCGGATCAATAAAAAACCGCGCCTTGCGAAAGGCGCGGTTTCTTTTGTCGATCTGTCGGCAGGCGCTTAGCGGCGCAGGCCCAGACGCTTGATCAGGTCCTGGTAGCGCGGTTCGTCCTTGGACTTGACATAGTCCAGCAACTTCCGGCGCGTGGCGACCATTTTCAGCAGACCACGGCGACCGTGGTTGTCTTTCTTGTGGGTCTTGAAGTGTTCGGTCAGCGTCGCGATGCGCGAGCTGAGAACGGCCACTTGCACTTCGGGGGAACCGGTATCGCCTTCCTTGGCGCCGAATTCCTTGATCAGACGGGATTTTTCTTCTGGTGTGATCGACATCGGGGTCTCCTTTTCAAAGGTTGGTGTGATGGCGCAGGCCGGGATGTCGTCCAGCACAGGCCCGTGGAGGAATCGCCGACACGCGTCAGCGATGGGGGCGTATAGGCGTGTTTGTCAGGATTGGCAAAGAGATATTGCACTCCGAGGCTACAGGGCCGGGCCAAAGCCCAGTTGCGCGGCGGCACTCAGCGGCACCAGCGCGATGTCTCCGGGCATGAGATCGGTACCGTTGACCGTCGCCACCACCACGCCGTTCAGCAATACCAGCGTCCGGTTCGCCGTCTCGGAATCATCGCTCAGCCCGACCTGCGGCACTTCGCTGTCGGCGCCGCTGTCGTCCCAGATCAGCACGATGCTGTCGTCCTCGACCACGTAATCCGTGATCTGCGCCGCATTGCCGTCGGTGATCCAGTCGCCCAGCACGACCGCATCCGTGCCGGTCCCTGCGGTCACCATATCGCCCGCGCCCGCCACGATCACGTCATCTCCGCCGCCCCCGTTAAGGAAATCGCCCGCGTCGCCGTCGCCGCCGCTGCCGACCACGCGACCGTCAATTACATCGTCGCCCCAGCCGCCGAACAGCGTATCCGCGCCCATGCCGCCGTGCAGGGTGTCGTTGTCCAGACCGCCCTGCATCACGTCATCACCGTCGCCCCCGTCCAGAATGTCTTCGCCCGAGGAGCCTTGCAACGCGTCGTTGCCTGCGCCCCCTTGCAGCGTATCGCCGCTGTTGTGGCCGAAAAGCGCATCATCCCCGGCCCCGCCGTTCAGCGTGTCGGCGCCATCCTCGCCGTGCAGCGTGTCAGCGCCGTCCGAGCCCAGCAACAGATCGTCGCCAGCCCCGCCGCGCAGTTCGTCATTGCCGCCCGCCCCTTCGACGGTGTCGTCGCCTGCGCCGCTGAAGAGGCGGTCATTGCCCGTGTCGCCGATCATGTCATCTGCGCCGTCCGTGCCATCGGTGACGAGGACCCGGTCGGCGGCAGTCAGCACCAGCGGCGGCAGGATCGCCGCGTCATCCCCGCCACGGGGATCGATGCCCAGCTCGGCGTCGAGGATTTCTTCGTCCGGGAAATCGTCTGCGTGCGCGCCGGGGTCGATCGCGCGAGTGTTGGAGGTCGAGGCGAACTCGTCCTCGTCGTGGCTGACGGGCGTGACGAAGGTCACCGTTCCCACTGCCATCAATCCCATCAGTCCCGCTAACCACAACATCGCTTGAATCCCGTTACACGATCGGCGCCAGTACCGCATAAGTGGCGCGAATCGTCAAAATCCTAGCGCATTTCCGGTTAACGTCCGGTTTGGCTGCGCGAGATTTCCCATCGCTGTGGCTGCGCGCTGTAGGGCAGGTAGAGCGGGTGGCGCGGATGGCCGTGCTTGGTCAGCCCCAGGTGGTGCAGAGCATGGCCCGCCGCCACCAGCCGCGCGGCGACGGCCGGGCCGTGGTTGCGGTGTGCGCCGTGCACGCCCCAGGCGGCAATGACCATGTCGGCCCAACGGGCGGCGTCCTCCAGAAATGCGGCGTTCCGGGGGCCTTCAGGGTCTGCTGCTGCTCGCATGTCGCGGGGATCGGTGGCGCGCAGGGCAAAGATGTTGACCGCCCGGAACCCGCCAAACCCCAGCCGCCGCGCGCGCTGCTCGCAGCGCTCGATGGTCGGGTCGTTCTGGACTTCGGTGGCGGTCGAGGGGTTGAGCATGACAAAGGCGACACGCGGCGCTGCATCCGCCCAGACCCGCGTGAGGCTGTAGCGGAACCGCTCGCAATCGGAGTAGACGGCAGTGGAGGGCGCATCGCCCTTGATATGGCTTCGGGTGATCATCCCACGCCTCTTGCCAGAGCTGCGCGCAAAAGCAAACCGCCCAGTCGGGATGCCGCCGGTCAGTCGCTGAGGTTGAACACCCGCGCCGGGTGCAGTTCGCCCGATTTGAAACGGCCGACGGCGACGGCGCGCCCCTCGAACGAGGCCCAGCATTCATCGCCGTATTCCACGTCCTTTGCGAAAACCATGCCGGGGTTTCCGTTGCGCAGGCGCACCGCGCCATCGCTGCTGGCCACCACTTCTGGCAGATCCTGAAGCCCCTGCTCCAGCGGCCCCAGACAGGCGTCAAGCTCTGGCGTGCGGGCCAGCGCGTCAAGCTGCTCCAGCGTCAGCGCGTCCGCGACCTCGAATGGGCCGGACCAGGTGCGCCGCAACGCCAGCACATGCCCCTTGCAGCCCAGCACGTCGCCCAGATCGCGCGCGATCGACCGGACGTAGCCGCCTTTGCCACAAACCATCTCAATCGTGACGTGATCCGCGTCGGGCCGGTCGGTGAGAATCAGGCTCTCGACATATAGCGGCCGTGCGGCGATCTCCATTTCCTCGCCATCGCGGGCGCGCTTGTAGGCCCGTTCGCCGTCGATCTTCACCGCCGAGAACTGCGGCGGCACCTGCTGGATGTCGCCGACAAAGCCCTGAAGTGCCTGTTTGATCTCGTCGTCTGTCGGACGCAGGTCCGAGGTCGCGATCACCTCGCCCTCGGCGTCGTCGGTGTTGGTCGCGGCGCCCAGCCGCACGGTGAATTCATAGGCTTTCAGCGCGTCGGTGATGTAGGGGACCGTTTTCGTGGCCTCCCCCAATGCTATGGCCAGAACGCCGGTCGCTTCGGGGTCCAGCGTGCCTGCATGTCCCGCCTTTTTCGCGTCAAAGGCCCAGCGCACCTTGTTGACCACGGCGGTCGAGGTCGGCCCGGCGGGTTTGTCGATCACCACCCAGCCGGAAATGTCGCGGCCCTTGCGTTTGCGTGCCATGTGCTTTCTCCTGCGCGTCCACCGTCTGCGCGCGGTCTCTACCGACTGCGCGGCCCGGTGCAAAGCGGTTTATTCCGCCGCACCCTCGATCACCCCGATGATCGGCCCCAGCGCGCCAAAGCCGATGTCGCTACGGCCCAGGTCTGGCGCGCGCAACCGCGAGATGTTGCCGTCAAGAAACAGCGCGTTGCGCAGCCCCAGGTGGTCGCGGAACAGGCGGCCGAACGCGTGGAAGGTCACCGGTGTGTTGGAAATGACAAAGCTCGCCCTGCGCCCGTCCGGCGACGTGCCGACACCGTTGCGGATGTAGGCCGATGTCGAATCGCGCAGGAACCGCGGATGCAGCGCCCCGTCGATCACCAGCATCGGACCCGATTGCGTAGCACTCACGCAGTCGGGCGCCTCCGAGACATAGCGCCGGGTTTCGAATACATCGGCGCGGCCCTCGCGCAGGCACAGCACGCCATTGGGCAGCAGTCCGAAATTGCCCGGTCCGGCGCGGGTCACGACATCGCGCAGCTTCTTGCCGTTCTCGATATACAGGCCGACGGGCGCGCGGTCGCCATGGTACATGCCCGCGTTCATCGCAAAGCCCAGCGTCTTGCCCTGCGCTTTCAGCGCCGCGTTCAGCGTGCCGAAATAGCCATAGGGCCTTGCGTCAGAATCATAAAGGAACAGCGCCAACTCGTCGCGTGTCGGATCCACGTCGCAGATGGCGTATTCAGTGCCCTCGTACATTTCCTCGCGACAGTCGGCCGCCATCGTCGGGCCCGCCACGAGCGCGGCAAGCGCCAGCAGGAGCGCCGCGGTCTTCCCCGCGTTCACGGCTCTTCGGGCCCGTCCGGCGCCTGCGCGTCACGCTGCACCACGTCCTGTGCCAGCATTCGGCGGGTTTCGTCCATCTGGTCAAAGGTACGATCCAGCTGAAACCTCAGATCGGGCGAGAACTTGAGCGTCAGTTTCCGCGCCACCATCCGCCGCAGCTCTGCCTTGTTGCGGCTCAGCAGCTTGAGCACTTCGTCCTGCCCCTTGCCGCCCAGCGGCAGCACATAGGCGGTCGCGATCTTTAGATCGGGCGATGTGCGCACTTCGCCCACGGTGATCGACAGGCGGTTGAGGTCGGGATCGTGCACATCGCCGCGCGCCAGCACATCGCTCAGCGCCCGCCTGATGGTTTCGCCCACACGCAACTGCCGCTGCGACGGGCCGGAGCCCTCATGAAATTTGTTCTTGGCCATGCGCCCCATCTAAGCGTTTCGTTCCCCTTTGCCAAGCAGGGGCGCACGCGGTAAACCGCAGACCAGCAACAATCGGAGCGCAGAGCATGGCAGACACCACAGGCATCACGGTCACGGGCGCGTCGGGCCGCATGGGACAAATGCTGATCGGCGAGGTGCAGGCCAACCCCGCGACCCACCTCGCGGGCGTGCTCAAGAATTACCCCAAGCACCCCAAGCTCGCGCGCGTGGTCTTCCACACCGGCCTCGCCCTCGCCCGGCAGAAGTCGTGGAAGGAAGCGGCCGCGCAGTTTGAGCGCGTCACCACCGAGTTTCCCAAATCGGAATTTGCGGATCAGGCCATCTACGAGCACGCGTGGTGCGAGCGCGCCGGCGACAAGATGCCCGCCGCCATGAAACTCTACGAGCAGCTCCTCGCCGACT
>JBFFQZ010000160.1:0-6859 GCA_041573235.1 Sulfitobacter sp.
GCCGCCTACCTCAAGCGCGCCGGTCGCGATCACCAGCCCGTCAAACGGCCCGTCGAGCCGCGACAGATGCGCGTCGACCGAGGTTTCATCGGTCACGTCCAGCCCGTCGATGCTCCGCGAAAGACCGACCACATCAGCCCCCTGCTGCTGTAGGACACCGCTCAGCGCCGCACCGATCCCGCCCGACGCACCAATGATCAAAACTCTGTTCATGAGCTGGGCAGATAGACCGGACGAGGCACTCTTCAACGTCCGCCGCAGCTTCATTTCGCAACTGAACGCGGTGATCCTGGCATCGGGCAGAGAACCGACAAAGACTCGATTCCCCCCCTTCCCATCGGCAAAATGCCCGCTATAACTGTTGCCATGACAATCGCCGCACATATCCCGACCCGCGCGCAGACCCCTGCGCCGATGCTGCGTGCAATCCTGCTGCTGCTAGCCCGCCTCTGAGCGTGCCATCCAGGCGCGCCCGCTCAGAGGGATGTGCCGCGCGCCACCAAGACAAACAGCAGACAAAAGAAAGCCAAACCAATGACAGACCAGACACAAGACCGCGTCTTGATTTTCGACACGACCCTGCGTGATGGCGAGCAATCGCCGGGCGCGACCATGACCCACGCGGAAAAGCTCGAGATTGCCCAGCTTCTGGACGAAATGGGCGTGGACATCATCGAAGCGGGTTTCCCCATTGCCTCGGAAGGCGATTTCGCCGCCGTGTCCGAGATCGCGCGCGCGGCGCAATCCGCGCAGATCTGCGGGCTTGCCCGCGCACAATTTGCCGACATCGACCGCTGCTGGGAAGCCGTGAAGCACGCGAAACGCCCGCGCATCCACACGTTCATCGGCACCTCGCCGCTGCACCGCGCGATCCCCAACCTCGACATGGACCAGATGGCCGACCGCATCCACGAGACGGTCACTCACGCGCGCAACCTGTGCGACAACGTGCAATGGTCGCCCATGGACGCCACCCGCACGGAAGAAGATTACCTGTGCCGCGTCGTCGAGATCGCGATCAAGGCCGGGGCCACCACGATCAACATTCCCGACACCGTGGGCTACACCGCACCACGCGAAAGCGCCCAGATCATCCGCATGCTGCTTGAGCGGGTGCCCGGCGCGGATGAGATCATCTTTGCGACCCACTGCCACAATGATCTGGGGATGGCGACGGCCAACAGCCTTGCCGCTGTCGAGGCCGGGGCGCGCCAGATCGAATGCACCATCAACGGGCTTGGCGAACGCGCGGGCAACACCGCGCTCGAAGAAGTCGTGATGGCGCTGAAGGTGCGCAATGACATCATGCCGTTCCAGACCGGCGTCGACAGCACCAAGATCATGAACATCTCGCGCCGTGTGGCGACGGTGTCGGGCTTTGCGGTGCAGTACAACAAGGCCATCGTGGGCAAGAACGCATTCGCGCATGAATCGGGCATCCATCAGGACGGCATGCTCAAGAACGCCGAGACGTTCGAGATCATGCGTCCCGAGGACGTCGGCCTGACGGAAACCAACATCGTGATGGGCAAGCACTCGGGCCGCGCCGCGCTGCGCTCAAAGCTGGAGAACCTCGGGTTCGAGCTGGGTGACAACCAGCTCAAGGACGTGTTCGTGCGGTTCAAGGAATTGGCCGACCGCAAGAAGGAAGTCTATGACGACGACCTTGTCGCACTGATGCGCACCGCGACGGACCCGCAGGCCGACCGGATCAAGCTGAAGTCGATGCATGTGGTCTGCGGCACCGATGGCCCGAACGAGGCGAAGATGACGCTGGAGATCGACGGCGCCCTTCAAAGCACCGAGCAATCGGGGGACGGTCCGGTGGATGCGTCCTTCAAATGCATCAAGGCGCTGGTCGATCACTCCGCGCGGTTGCAACTGTATCAGGTGGCCGCCGTGACCGAAGGCACCGACGCGCAGGCCACCGTGTCCGTACGGCTTGAGGAAGACGGGCGCATCGTGACCGGTCAGTCGGCGGATACCGACACCGTCGTCGCCTCGGCGCGGGCCTATATCCACGCGCTCAACCGTCTGCTTGTGCGCCGCGAAAAAGGTGGCACCGACAAACGCGAAGTCAGCTACAAGGACGTCAGCTGACGTCACCGAACCGGCTGCGGGCGTTCATCCGAACGCCTGCGGCCCCTCCGGGTCAGCCCCGATCATAGGGATTTTTCGCCCCGCGATCCGCTGAAAGCGACCCCTGCGACCGCTCCACGATCAGCACCGCCGCATCCGCCAGATGCTCTCTGCCGATGGCACGGTCACCACGGGCCACGCGGATCTTGTGCGCCTCCAGCATCACTTCGGCGTGGCTGCTGCCGCGCGGCGGAATGAACGCATAGCACGCCAGTTCGATCAGCAGCCCCAGCGGGTCCTTGAAATAGATCGAATGCATGAAGCCGCGGTCCTTCACGCCGGAATGCCCGATCCCGCGCGCCTCAAGCCGTTCCAGCACCTGGTCGAACATCGCGCGGTCCAGCTCGAACGCGATGTGATGAACACAACCGGCGTCGGTGGGTGTCCGGCTGTGGACAGGCTTGCGTTTCTCGTTGGTGAAAATCGTGATCAACCGCCCGTCACCGGGATCGAAATACAGATGACCTTCGTCGGCATCGTCCAGATTGGGCTGGTCGAACAGGAACGGCATCCCCAGAACCCCCTCCCAGAAGTCGATGCTGGTCTGGCGATCCGCCCCGGTGATGGTGATATGATGCACGCCAAGCGTCTGGATCTTCTTCATTCTCTGGCCCCTCTCAGTGACTGGGAAAGATATATGTCACACAGATCATAAACCAACGGCGCAAAGATGCCGAGCCACTATCATACCCCCCTTTAACCTGATGCTGCGCGGGCCTATAACGGCGCACAGCCCGCGCTCGCCCAGAGTCGCGGGCCAATGATATTTTATGCAAGGTGATGCCTGATATGTCGATCTTTGGAAACATACGCGGCCTGTTCTCGTCGGACATGGCAATCGACCTGGGGACGGCGAACACGCTGGTCTACGTCAAGGGCAAGGGCATCATCCTGAGCGAGCCGTCCGTGGTAGCCTATCACGTCAAGGACGGCGTCAAGAAAGTGCTCGCCGTGGGTGAGGATGCCAAGCTGATGCTGGGCCGTACGCCGGGCAGCATCGAGGCGATCCGCCCGATGCGCGAAGGGGTCATCGCGGATTTCGACACCGCGGAAGAGATGATCAAGCACTTCATCCGCAAGGTGCACAAACGCTCGACATTCTCCAAGCCCAAGATCATCGTCTGTGTGCCACATGGTGCGACGCCCGTTGAAAAACGAGCGATCCGCCAGTCAGTGCTGAGTGCGGGCGCACGCCGCGCGGGCCTGATTGCAGAGCCGATTGCGGCGGCCATCGGCGCGGGCATGCCGATCACCGATCCTACCGGCAACATGGTCGTGGACATCGGCGGCGGGACCACCGAAGTCGCTGTGCTGAGCCTTGGCGACATCGTCTATGCACGCTCGGTCCGGGTCGGCGGTGACCGCATGGACGAGGCGATCATCAGCTACCTGCGACGTCAGCAGAACCTGCTGGTGGGCGAAACCACGGCCGAGCGGATCAAGACTTCGATCGGCACGGCACGGATGCCCGACGACGGGCGCGGCACCTCGATGCAGATCCGCGGACGTGACCTGCTGAACGGCGTGCCCAAGGAAATCGAAGTCACCCAGGCGCAGATCGCCGAGGCGTTGGCGGAACCCGTGCAGCAGATCTGCGAAGCGGTGATGACAGCGCTGGAAACCACGCCACCTGATCTGGCCGCCGACATCGTGGACCGGGGCGTGATGCTGACCGGAGGCGGCGCGCTGCTGGGCGATCTGGATCTGGCACTGCGCGAACAGACCGGGCTTGCGGTGTCCATTGCAGACGAGCCGCTGAATTGTGTGGCGCTCGGGACCGGCAAGGCACTTGAGTACGAGAAACAGTTGCGCCACGCTATCGACTACGACAGCTGAATCGCGGCCCGGGAGGGCGTCACGCCGTCATGGCCAAAGACCGATCACAATCCAGCGACTATACTGGCCCGCTGCGTCGGTTGCTGACGGCTGTTCTGGCCCTGATCCTTGCCGGGATCTTCATCCTTTGGCGCATCGACAGCCCCCGCGTCGAGCGGTTTCGCGCGCAGATAACAGACCGGCTGGTGCCTAACCTCGACTGGGCCATGGCTCCGGCCACCGGCACGGTCAACCTGTTGCGCGACTTCCAGAGCTATCAGCGGCTGGCCGAACAGAATCAGGAGCTGCGCTCGGAACTGCGCCGGATGCAGACCTGGAAGGAAGCGGCGCTTCAGCTTGAACAGGAAAACGCGCGGCTGCTCGACCTCAACAAGGTGCGTCTGGACCCGCGTCTGACCTATATCACCGGCGTGGTGCTGGCGGATTCAGGCTCGCCCTTCCGGCAGTCGGTGCTGTTGAACGTCGGCGCGCGCGACGGGTTGGTCGATGGCTGGGCCACCATGGACGGTATCGGCCTTGTCGGGCGGATTTCCGGTGTCGGCGAGAATACCGCGCGGGTGATCCTGCTGACCGATGCCTCCAGCCGCATTCCCGCGGTGATCCAGCCTTCCGGGCAGCGTGCGATCGTGGCCGGTGACAATTCGGGCGCGCCGCCGATCGATTTCCTTGAAAGCCCTGAACTGGTGCGCCCCGGCGACCGGGTCATCAGCTCGGGCGATGGCGGGGTATTTCCAGCAGGCCTGCTGATCGGGCAGATCGCCGCCGATCCCGGAGGCCGCCTGCGCGTGCGTCTTGCCGCGGATTTCGAGCGGCTGGAGTTCCTGCGGGTGTTGCGCCATCACGGCACCGACAAGGTCACGGATACACCTTCGGTGATCGTCGATGACGCCGTCACACCAGTCATTGTGAGCGAGTGATGGACGATCTGTCACCCCCACGCATGTGGTTCATGCGCGCGGCCTTCATGGCGTTGGCGCTGGTGCTGCTGTTTTTCCACCTGTTGCCGCTCGACACGCAGCCAGTGGGCCTTTTCGCGCCGCAGCTGTCGCCCCCCCTGGCCAGCATCGACCCCGCCGAAGCGCGGCTGCGCGCCCTGCTGGATCAGGGCAGTGTGCGGACCCTGATTGCCCCCGATCTGCTGATCGCCTTCGCCTTCGCATGGTCGCTGCGGCGGCCCGATTATGTTCCGGCAATATCGCTGGCGGCGGTGTTCCTGCTGACTGACCTGCTGTTGCAGCGGCCACCCGGACTTTGGGCGCTGCTGGCGCTGCTGGCCTGCGAAAACCTCAAATCACGTGGCCGGTCCCTGCGGGACAGCACCTTCGGAGCGGAATGGGTCGCGGTTGCCGTGCGGCTCGCGGTGATTTTGCTGCTGAACCGGATCGTGCTATCGGTCCTGTTGATCCCCCCGCCGCAGCTGGGGCTGAGCCTGATCGAGCTGGCGATGACCATTGCGACCTATCCCGCCGTGGTATTGGTCACCCAGACGCTGATGGGTGTTCGGCAGGCGGCGCCGGGGGATCTGGACACGCTGGGCGGGCGCGGATGAGGAGGGCACGATGAGACGCAGCAGGGCGGAAACCGATGCCGACCACCTGAAGCTCAGCCGCCGAGCCGCCCTTCTGGGGGGTGCGCAGCTGTTGTTCATGGGCGGTCTGGCCGCGCGCATGCGGTATCTGCAGGTTGATCAGGCCGATCAGTTCCGCCTGCTGGCCGAGGAAAACCGCATCAACATCCGGTTGATCCCGCCGAAACGGGGCGAGATCTTTGACCGCAACGGCGTGCAGCTGGCCCAGAACGTGCCCAGTTATCGCATCGTCATCGTGCGCGAGGACGCAGGCGACGTCGAAGAAGTGCTCGACCGGCTGGCGCTGCTCATCGACCTGAGCGCCGACCAGAAAGCCGCCGCGCTGGCCGAACTGAAACGATCGGCGCCATTCCTACCCGTCACCATTGCCGAAGACGTCGACTGGGACGCGGTCAGCGCGGTATCGGTCAATGCGCCCGCCCTTCCCGGCGTGTCACCCGAGGTCGGATCGACCCGCGTCTATCCGCGCGGATCGGATTTTGCCCATGTGGTCGGCCGCGTCGGTCGGGTCAGCCAAAGAGATCTCGACGCGCTGGAAGACCCGGATGCCGTCCTGCGCATTCCGCGCTTCCAGATCGGCAAGATCAACGTGGAAGCCCGCGAGGAATCGCTGTTGCGTGGTGTCGCTGGCACCAAGCAGGTCGAGGTCAATGCCACCGGCCGCGTGATGCGCGAACTGGCCCGGCGCGAGGGGCAATCGGGCGCCGATCTGCAACTGACGCTGGACGCGGCGCTGCAGAACTACGTGCAGGCGCGACTGAGCGGAGAAAGCGCCGCCGTCGTGATCATTGATTGCGAAAATGGCGATGTGATCGCCAATGCCTCTGCGCCGTCCTATGATCCGAACCTCTTTATCGGCGGGATCTCGTCCAGGGATTATGACCCGCTGCTGAATTCGAAATACCGCCCGCTGGTCAACAAGGCCGTGCAGGGTGCTTATCCGCCCGGCTCCACCTTCAAGATGATGACCGCCATGGCAGCCATCGAAGAAGGCATCATAGGCGCCAACGATACCGTCTATTGCCCCGGCCACCTCGAGGTTGGCGGGCGGCGTTTTCATTGCTGGAAACGCAACGGTCACGGCTGGGTCGATCTGGAAACCTCGCTGAAGCAATCCTGCGACGTCTACTACTACGATCTGGCGCTGAAAGTCGGGATCGAGAAGATCTCGGCCATGGCCAACCGCTTCGGCCTGGGGGTCAAGCATGATCTGGCGCTCAGTTCGGTCAATTCGGGGCTGACGCCGACGAAAGAGTGGAAACTGCGCCAGCGCGGCGAATCCTGGGTGATCGGCGA
>JBFFQZ010000161.1:0-6829 GCA_041573235.1 Sulfitobacter sp.
GAAAGAGCTGCCCGCCCTCATTCCCGCGCCCACCGACATTCCCGCGCTCACCGGGATCGGCATGGCCAGCCTGCTGGCGTTCTTTGCCTTCATCGGATTCGATGGCATGGTGAACGTGGTCGAGGAGACCGAAAACCCGGCCCGCAACATGCCTCTTGGCATTCTGATCACCCTGATCCTTGCGACGTTGCTGTATGTCTCGGTCGCCGCCGTTGCCGTCCTGCGGCTGCCGATTGATGAGCTGGCAGGCTCAACCGCTCCGATCAGCCTGCTGTTTGAACGGTTGACGGGGCTCTCTCCGATTGCCGTCACGCTGATCGCGATCGGCGCCACGCTGAACGGGATCGTCATCCAGACGATCCTGGCCGCACGCATCCTCTATGGGATGGCGGACGTGGGCCGCATGCCGAAGGTTCTGGCGCGGGTGAATGCCCGGACCCGCACGCCGATGCTCGCGACGGTGCTCGTGACCGGATGCACACTGATCCTGGCCCTGTTTTTCCCGATCGGGGTTCTGGCCGAGCGCACGTCGCAGGTCGTGCTTGTTGTCTTTGTCCTGATCAACCTGTCGCTCCTGCGGATCAAGTGGCGCCGCGACCCCGCGCCCGAGGAGATCTTTGTCGTGCCTGCCGTGGTGCCCGCGATCGGACTAATCACCTGCACCTTGATGCTTGTCGGGCCGATCGCCTATGGCGGCACGCTGACGCTTCCTTGACACGGGTCAATCTGCCAGCGCGGCGCCGGGCTATACTGGTGTTCATGAGGCACCCCATTGCACAGAACAAAGCGTTGACACGAAAGGACGCCCGCGACAGCCGCGCCCACCGCGCGGGCATCTGGTTTGCCTTCTGCCTGAACCTGCTGCTGGCCTGTATCGCCGGACCGGCCCACGGGGGCTCCAACAGCTTTCAGGCGCTGCTTGACCGGGCCGGGGTCGACTATCAGGTGCCGAACACGGGCAAGGCGATCCTGGTGAACATTCCCTCGTTCGAGCTGATCGCGTTCCATGACGCACGCCCGGTGCTGCGCAGCCGTATCATCGTGGGGGCACCATGGCACCGGACGCCGCGCCTGCAAACCTTTGTCTCGACCGTGCGGTTTCGCCCCACGTGGCGCCCGACGCCCTCGATGATCGCCAGGGGCGAATATGCCGACCGGATCAGACCACCGGGGGAAAACAATCCGCTCGGGCTGGCCGCTGTCCGGCTGGCGCCCGGATTGCTGGTCTATCTGCATGACACGAACCGACGCGAATTGTTCACCGAAGAGAACCGCGCGCTTTCGCATGGCTGCGTCCGGGTTGAACACTGGGACGCGCTGGTGGCTTTCGTGCTGGAAATCGACATCGCGCGGGTGCATGAGTTGGCGCATGGCGGGCGCACCTTTGATGCTCCTGCCCCGCCGATCCCTGTCACCCTGGGATATTTCACGAACTTCCCCGATGCGAACGGTCAGATCATCAGGCATCGCGATATCTATGGCCTGAACCTCACATCCGCACATCTTGCGCCGGACATCGCGGACAAACGGCCATCCACATGCACCGAGTGAACATGCTGACGGGATGCACCGCCTTCACATCACGGCGCAGCCATTCACGTGGGGGCGGGAAAGGCGCCACAACCTTACAGCGCATTGCCCGCTCAGGCCCATCGGTGCGCCACCGCTTGCCACTGCGCGCGCTCTCGCGCATGGTGACCGGCATGAACATACCATATCTCACCGCGCTTTCGCCCGATCAACAACGCGATCTTGGCCTTGCCGCCCCGCAACCGCTGGCGATGGCGGACCGGGTCCGATATTCGGAACTCGATGTGCTCAACCACGTCAACAACGGCAGCTATATGGAGTGGTTCGAGCGGCTGCGGGTCCGCTATGGGCAGGTCTGGGGCCTGTCGCCCGATGCCGATGCCTCGAAGGGGCCGCGCACTGTCATCCGCTCTGGCCAGATCCACTACCGGCAGGAGATGCATGCCGATGAAACCTATGTGGCGACCTGTGGCTGCACGGCGTTCCGCAACACCTCCTATACGCTGCATCAGGAAATCTGGGCCGCGGGGACATTGCGCGCGACGTTCGACTGCGTGATGGTGCTGCTCAATCCCGACGGGCCGGGCCGCATGCCGATCCCGCAGGCGGTACGAGAGCGGTTCGGGGCGGTCGACGGGGCGGCGCCCGAAGGCTGACGGCACCCGACGCGCGCCTGCGCGCCCCGTAAGCAAGACATCCGCGTCAGGGTCCAAGGGGGGCACGCATGACTTTCCTTCAAATCACCTCGCTGCTGATCGTGCTTGCAGGGGTCTTCGGGGCGATCAATTACCTTTTCCTGCGCCTTCCGTCGGCAATTGGTATCCTGGTGGTGTCACTGCTGGCGTCCTTTGCGCTGCTGGGGCTTGATCTGTTGCTGCCCGGCCTCGGCATTGCGGACACAACGCGTGGCATCGTCACGGGCATCGATTTCTCCGAAGCGTTGCTGGAAGGCATGTTGGGGCTGTTGCTGTTTGCCGGGGCCCTGCACGTCAAGATGCGGGATCTGCGCGCGCAATGGATGGTCGTGATGTTGATGGCGACGCTGGGCATTGCCCTGTCTACGGCTGTTGTGGGCATCGGTTTCTCATGGCTCACGGGCATGCCGTTGATGGTCGCGCTGGTGTTCGGCGCGCTGATATCGCCCACCGATCCGGTCGCCGTGCTGGGCGTTCTGCGCGAGGCGAACCTGCCCAAGGCACTGGAGACGAAGATCGCGGGCGAGAGCCTGTTCAACGACGGCGTGGGCTACGTGGTGTTCCTGGTCCTCGTCGGGCTGGCCTTTCCGCACGGCGACGGCCACGGGCCGACGGGTGACCCGCTGACCGGAGCGGTGATCCTGTTCTTTCAGGAGGCCGCGGGCGGCGCGGTTCTGGGTCTCGTGCTGGGCTGGCTCACCTTCCGGGTGATGCGGCGGATCGACGATTATCCGCTTGAGGTGCTGCTGACGCTGGGCCTTGCGTTCGGCGGCTATGAGCTGGCGGTCTGGCTGCATGTCTCGGCGCCGATCATGGCGGTGTGCGCGGGGCTTCTGATCGGTGACGTCGGGGCTGCGCGCGGCATGTCCGAACAGACCCGCGCCTATGTGGACGGATTTTGGGAATTGATCGACGAGATCCTGAACGCGGTGCTGTTCCTGCTGATCGGGTTCGAGGTTTTTGCCATCGCGTTTGACGCCAATGTTCTGCTGACTGCCACGGCCGCGATTGCGCTGGCGTTGCTGGCGCGGCTGGTGGCCGTGGCGGTGCCGATCGCGCTGTTGCGCCCCTTTCGCAGCTTCAACGCAGGCGTCACGCCGATCATGACCTGGGGCGGGCTTAAGGGCGGGATTTCCGTAGCGCTCGCACTGTCCCTGCCCGAGGGCGAATGGAAGCCGCTCATCCTGACCTGCACCTATGTGATCGTGATTTTCTCGATCATCGTGCAGGGGCTGACCGTGGCGCGGCTGGCAAACCGGCTGGGCCCCGCGCCCGACCTGATGTGATCCACCCGCCGCCCCGGCGCCAGATCAGGCGCGATGGCGGTGGATATAGCTCACAAGCGCCGCGGTCGAGGGATCCTGCCCTGACGCATCCTGCGCGCCTTCCACAACCGGTTGCAACGACGTTGCCAGTTCCTTGCCCAGCTCGACACCCCATTGATCGAACGAGTTGATGTCCAGGATCACGCCTTCCACGAACACCCTGTGCTCATACAGCGCGATGATCATCCCCAGTGTGTAGGGGTCCAGCCTGGGATACAAAAGCGTGGTGGACGGACGGTTGCCCGGGAACACCCGGTGGCGGGCCTGACGCTCCAGATCGTCACCGGAGAAGCCCTTGGCGCGCGCGATCTCGACCGCCTCTTGCAGGCTGCGGCCCTGCATCAGGGCCTTGGACTGCGCGAGGCAATTGGCGATCAGCAGTTGGTGATGATGGGCAAGCTCGGGCTCGTGGCCCTCGGCCGCGAGCAGGAATTCGCAGGGGATCACCCGCGTCCCCTGATGGATCAGCTGATAGAACGCATGCTGTCCGTTGGTGCCCGCAGCCCCCCAGACCACCGGCCCGGTATGGCGCGGCGCATCCGCACCGTCCATGACCACGCCCTTGCCGTTCGATTCCATCTCGAGCTGTTGCAGATAGCTCGGCAACAGGGCCAGCCGCTGGTCATAGGGCAGCACCGCGCGGGTCGCGTGGCCACAGATCTGATTGTGCCAGATCCCCACCAGCGCCAGCAGGACCGGCAGGCTCTCGCCAAGCTCCGCGTGGCGGAAATGGGTGTCCATCGCCTGCCCGCCGCGCAGGAAGGCGTCAAAGCCCTTTGGTCCGATCGCGATCATCAGCGACAGGCCGATCGGTCCCCAGACCGAATAGCGCCCGCCGACCCAATCCTCGAAGCCGAAGACCCGTGCAGGGTCTATGCCGAATTCAGCCGTCTTTTCGGATGCGGTGCTGAGGGCCGCGAACTGACGCGCGGGATCGCCGCCGTGATCGCGCATCCACGCCCGCGCGGTCCGGGCGTTCGTCATCGTCTCGATCGTCGTGAACGTCTTGGACGCGACGATGACCAGCGTCGTCCTTGCATCCAGCCCCACCAGAGTGTCGGCCACATCCGCGCCATCCACATTCGAGACAAAGTGGCAGCGCGGCCCGTCGTGATAGGGCGACAGCGCGCGCGCCGCCATCGCGGGGCCAAGGTCGGAGCCGCCAATGCCGATGTTGACCACATCCGTGATGGGGCCGCCACGCACCTCGTCGGCAAAGGCGCGCATGGCGGCAAGCGTGTCCAGAACGCCGGGCATGACGTCCGCACCCCCGACCATGACAGGCCCGCCGTCAAGATTGCGAAGGGCGGTATGCAACACTGCGCGACCCTCGGTCTCGTTGATCGCGGCGCCGCCAAACATCGCGTCGCGCTTTGCCGCCACGCCGCTGTCGCGGGCCAGCGCCAGAAGCGCCGCTCGGGTCTGGTCGTCGATGTTGGTCTTGGAATAGTCGAACAGCATGTCGCCGGTGGCCGCTGAAAACGTCTCTGCCCGGTCGGCATCCGCGAACAGATCGTCAATCCGGCGGGTCCCGACCGCGTCTTTCAGCGCGGACAGATCGTCCCAATGGCTCATGAGGGGCTCCAGTGGATGGTTGCGTCCGCCAGAACGGCGGCAATCGGGGCCTGATTGATGGGCAGTCCGACCGCACGCTCCAGCGCATCGCGCTTGTCGACGCCGGTGATCAGCACATGGGTCGAAAGCGCAGACCGAAGCGTGGGCGCGGTCAGCGTGAAGCGTCGGATGTCCTGCCCCGGCACGGTGATCGGCGCAAAGATCGGCGCATCTGAGGCCAGCGCCTCGACCAGCCCCTCGGCGTTGGGGAACAACGAGGCAGTATGCATGTCCGCCCCCATCCCCAACAGCACGATGTCCAGCGGCATGGCACCTGACATTTCTTCGGACAGCCGGGCCGCGACCTGTTCGATCGTTTCGGTGCCCGAATAATAAGACGTGAACCGCGCGGCTGCCGCTTGATCGGTCAAAAGCCGCTTGCGGACCAGCGCCGCGTTGGATTGCATGTTTGATTCAGGCACCCAGCGCTCATCGGTCAGCAGCACATCGACCCGGTCCCAATCTATGTGCACACCGCAAAGCGCATCGAAAACCGGCCCCGGCGTCGTCCCTCCGGGCACCGCGAAGGTGACCCGGTCTTTCTGGTCCAGCGCCGCGCGCAGTTCCGAACCAAGGACATTGGCCACATCCATGGCCAGCATTTCACGGTCTGCGTATTCAGAGAATCTCATCCTGTCACCTGTCGCCATTTGCGTCCATCACGGCGCAGCAACTCCCTTGATTGCTCCGGCCCGTCGGATCCAAAATCATAGGGCTTGGGCACATCGTTGCGCGCCTCCCATCCTTCTATGATGGGATCGGTCCAGGTCCATGCGGCCTCGACCTCGTCACCGCGCATGAACAGCGTCTGGTTACCACGGATCACATCCATGATCAGCCGCTCATAGGCGTCGACATGCTCCACATCATCCGGATTGAGCGCCTCTGCGAACGTCATGTCAAGCGGCACGTCGATCAGACGCATGCCGCCCGGTCCGGGCTCCTTGATGGTCACGCCCAGTGTTATCCCCTCATTCGGCTGCAGCCGGATCGACAGGACATTGCGGTGGCGGCCCGCCTCTTCGCCGAAGATATTGTGCGGCGTGTCCTTGAACACCACCGAAATCTCGGACGACCGCGCCGCCATTCGTTTGCCCGTGCGCAGGTAGAACGGCGTGCCCGCCCACCGCCAGTTGCTGATCTGGGTGCGCAACGCGATAAAGCTTTCGGTGCGCGAGCGCGGATGCCCGACGGCGATCCTATAGCCTGGGTTTCCGGCCTCATTGTTGGGATCGGCCTGATATTGTCCGCGCACGATGTGATGCGGCGGCACCGGATCGAGCGCGCGAATGACCTTGAGCTTTTCGTCGCGCACCGCGTCGGGTGCAAAGCGCGCGGGCGGCTCCATCGCGATGAGGCAGAGCAGTTGCATCAGGTGGTTCTGCACCATGTCCCGCATCGCCCCGGACTTGTCATAATATTCGCCCCGCCCGCCGACGCCCACGGTTTCCGCCACGGTGATCTGAACGTGATCGACGTATTGGCTGTTCCACAACGGTTCGAACAACATGTTGCCAAAGCGTACGGCCATCAGGTTCTGCACCGTCTCCTTGCCCAGGTAATGGTCGATGCGATAGATCTGGTCCTCGTTGAAATAGGTGGCCAGCGTCCTGTTGAGCGCGCGCGCGCTTTCCAGATCCCGACCAAAGGGTTTTTCGACCACGA
>JBFFQZ010000162.1:0-6811 GCA_041573235.1 Sulfitobacter sp.
CACCGTCTTCACGAAATGCCCAGCGCCGTCCGGACCCAGGTGCGCCACGCAGGGGTCGCCGTCGAATTTGGCCGCGATCGCTTCGACCATGGGGCGCATCTGTTCCCAGCTGTGCGCACTGCCACCGACCATCATCGAGGGGCCATGACGCGCGCCCTCGGCCCCGCCCGACACCCCCATCCCGACGAAATGCGCCCCGGTGCCCGCAAGCCGCTCGAACCGGCGGCGGGTCGCGTTGAAATCGGCGTTGCCGCCGTCGATGATCGTGTCCCCGTCCCCAAGCAGCGGCAAAACCGCGTCGATCATCGCATCCATCGGCGCGCCGGACGGGATCATGAACAGGATCGTCCGCGGCACACTCAGAGCGGCGACGAAATCCTCGAGGCCGTGACAGGGCATTATCTGATCGGCAAGCGCTCCTGCGTTGCGGACAAAACCGTCGATCCAGTCGGTTTCGCGGTTGGTCACTGCCACCCTAAATCCGTTTTCCGCGAGGTTCAGCGCCAGCGCGCTGCCCATTGTACCCAACCCGTAAACGCCGATCTCGGCGGTGCGCCCTGTCATGAAATCTTCCTGCCGTGCTGCCTGCGAAAGACCGTGCCGCGTTTGCCAGGGCAGCGCAAGGCGCGGCGGTCCACAGGGAGCAGGTTTGCATTTCGTTAACACTCTCATTATATATGGTTAAATTAAGTAATATAATTACAAGATACGGGTCATATTCAGATGAAACATGCGCCATTAAGTGACCAGAGTGGTGGCGTTCAGGCGGTTGAGGAACACCCCCGACAGCCGCAGGTCGCGGCCCTTTGCTATCGCGATACGGAAACAGGCAAGCAGGTGCTGATGATCACCAGCCGGGACACCGGTCGCTGGATCATACCCAAGGGCTGGCCGGTCGAGGGGCTGGACGGCCCCGGATCGGCCCTGCAGGAAGCATGGGAAGAAGCGGGCGTCGAGGCGGCCGACATCTCGCCCGAGCCGATTGGCACTTACGAATATGACAAGGGGCTGGGTGACGGCAGCGCAATCCCGATACTGGCGTCTGTATACTGTGTCCGCGTCGGCAGCCTTGCCGATACCTATCCCGAGGTGGATGAGCGGCGCCGCGAATGGATGGCGCCCGGAACGGCGGCAGAACTTGTCGATGAGCCTCAGCTGAAAGAGATCCTGCGCGAGCTCTGATCCCCGCGTCCGGGCGCCCGCCCCGCTAGGGCGATGCGCTTTCGCGGCGCAGGCTGTCGGGGGAATGCGGCCTCAGCCCGTCGCGTTCCGCCGCCTTGACGGCATTCAGCATCCGCAAGCAGAGCGGTGTGGGAATGGATTTTTCCTGTCCCATCGCGATGATCCGACCCTGCAACGCGTCGATTTCGGTCGTCTTGCCCTGCTGCAGGTCCTGCGCCATCGAAGAGCGTGCCTGCGGGTCGACCGTCAGCATCCTTGCCGCCGCCCGGCGGAACAGCGGTGTGGGCAGACGCAAAACTTGCGGCACCCATCCGACAGGCACCGGCGTGGTCGGCCGTATGGGGCAGCCATGGGCGTGCAATACCCGCAACGCCTCGGCCATCTGATCGGCCATCAGACAGCGCCAGGGCCGCGACAACAGTTGTTCATGCAGCGTGAGACCGGACAGGGCGTTGGGTGCATTGTTCAGGTTGATCAGGAACTTGCCCCATTGCAGCGACGTGATCGCATCGCTCTGCGAGACAGCCAGTCCCTTGACCGTCATGATGCAGGCCACGTCGACCGGCCCTGCCCCGATCACGATGTCTCCGCTGGTGGCGCGGTGAAAGCCGCCCGCGCCCCTGGGCACCACGTTGAAGGGCACCATGCCGGGGCGGATGTCGTGGTCCGGCAGATGCGCGCGCAGGACATCCGCATTGCCCATGCCGTTTTGCAGGCTGACGATCGTGGCGCTGGCGGGCGCGTGGGCGGCGATGTCGCGCGCCACGCCCGCTGTCGCTCCCGATTTCACGGTAACGAGGATCACATCGGCCCCCGCCAGACAGTCGGGGCTGTCGTGCAGGTGCAGCCCCTGTGACGCAAGCGCCACTTCCAGCCCGTCGAAATCCGTCAGCCGCAGCCCATCCGCGCGAAGCCCGTCCAGCACATGCGCGCGGCCCAGGAAATGCACGTCACGGCCCGCTGCGGCCATCAGACCGCCCACAAAACAGCCGATGGCGCCCGCGCCTGCCACGACGATGCGAGCGGATTTACCTGCCAAGGCACCAACGCATGATGGCCTTCTGCGCGTGCAGGCGGTTCTCGGCCTCGTCGAAGATCACCGAATGGGGGCCGTCCATCACGCTCGACGTGGCCTCATCTTCGCGGTGCGCGGGCAGGCAGTGCATGAACAGCGCGTCGTCCTTGGCGCGCGCCATCAGCTCATCATTGACCTGGTATCCGCGCAGCTGGTTGTGTCGCCGTTCGCGGGCGGATTGGGGGTCATGCATGGACACCCATGTGTCCGTGACCACAAGGTCCGCACCTTCGACCGCCTTGTTCGGATCACGCTCGATGGTGTAGAGCCCGTCAAGCGCGCGCTCGGGATCCAGCGTTTCGGGGCCGGTGAATACGAGGTCGAACTCGAACTGTTTGGCGGCATGGGCGAAGCTGGCGAAGACGTTGTTGCCGTCGCCGGACCAGACCACCTTGCGGCCCTTGATCGGGCCGTTGTGTTCCTCGAAGGTCATCACATCCGCCATGATCTGGCAGGGATGCGTGCGGTTCGTCAGCCCGTTGATCACCGGCACCGTGGCATATTCCGCCATGTCTAGCAGGGTCTGTTCTTCGAAAGTGCGGATCATGATCAGGTCCACATAGCGGCTGAGCACGCGGGCGGTGTCGGCGATCGTCTCGCCATGGCCCAGCTGCATGTCGGCGCCGGACAGCACCATCGTCTGCCCGCCCATCTGCCGCACGCCGACGTCGAACGATACGCGCGTCCGGGTCGAGGGTTTTTCAAAGATCAGCGCGACCATGTGGTCCTTGAGCGGCTGTTCGTCGTCAGGTGCGCCGCGCGGGCGGCCATTGCGCGCGGATTTCATCGCGGCGGCGGTGTCGATGATCTGGCGCAGGTCGGGTTTGGCGGTCTGGTGGATGTCGAGGAAATGATTCATGGATACGTCTTTGCTGCGAATGGCGCGGACCGGAAAGCAACGCTTTCCGGCGATGAGTTTCGGGGCTGGGAGAGGATCAGGATGCGTTCAGCCGGGTGGCCGCGCGGTCGAGGCGGTGAATGGCCTCGGCGATTTCTTCATCGGTGATGTTCAGGGGCGGCAGCAGGCGGACCACGTTGTCGGCCGCGGGAACGGTGATGACCTCTTCGGCATAGCCCGCGGTGACGACGTCGCCCGGCGCGACCTTGCACTTGATACCCAGCATCAGGCCGGATCCCCGCACGCTGTCGAAGATGTCGGGATGTGCCGCGACAAGCCCTTCGAGCTTCTGGCGCAGCAGGCCCGCCTTGCGGTTCACCCCGGCGAGGAAATCGGGATCGCTGACGATGTCCATGACCGCGCAGCCCACCGCACAGCCCAGCGGATTGCCCCCGTAGGTCGACCCATGGGTGCCCGCCGTCATGCCGGAGGCCGCATCTTCGGTGGCCAGCACGGCACCAAGCGGGAAGCCGCCGCCGATGCCCTTGGCGACCATCATGATGTCGGGCGCAACGCCTGCCCATTCATGCGCAAAAAGCTTTCCGGTCCGGCCCACGCCGCATTGCACCTCGTCTAGGATCATCAGGATGCCGTGCGCGTCACACAGATCGCGCAGCCCTTTCAGGCAGGCGTCGGGCAAGGGCCGGATGCCTCCTTCGCCCTGCACCGGCTCGACGAGCACGGCACAGGTCTTGTCGTCGATGGCGGCGTTCAGCGCGTCGTGGTCGCCGAACTCCAGATGCTTGAACCCCGGCAGCAGCGGGCCAAAGCCCTTGGTCATCTTCTCGGACCCGGCTGCCGCGATCCCGGCGGCGGAGCGACCATGGAAAGAGCCGGAAAAGGTTATGATCTCGACCCGCTCCGGCTGATCCTTGTCGTAGAAGTACTTGCGCGCCATTTTCACCGCCAGCTCGCAGCTTTCAGTGCCGGAGTTGGTGAAAAATACCGTGTCGGCAAAGGTATCGGCGACCAGCTTGTCTGCCAGCGCCTGCTGTTGCGGGATCTGGTAGAGGTTCGACGTGTGCCACAGCGCCTGCGCCTGCTCGGTCAGGGCCTTGATCAGCGCGGGGTTGGCATGCCCCAGCACATTCACGGCGATGCCCGCACCCAGATCGAGAAACCGTCGGCCATCCGCTTCGATCAGCCAGGAGCCTTCGCCTTTGACAAAGCTGAGAGGCGCACGGGAATAGGTTGGCAAAACAGAAGCGATCATCAGGATCATCCTTTCAGGAAGAGTGCCGCGAAAAGCCCAAAAGGGCATGGGTGGTGCGGTGGGTCAAGTGGATTTGGGAAGCGACGTTCAACACGTCAGGGGATCAGACCTGCGAAGGCGCAGGTCACGGGCGCATTTTCAGCGGCGGCGTCGTCGCGACAGGATATCTGTGAACGTGATCATGCAGCGATGCCTAGCCCGAAGTGCCGGAACTTGTAAAGCGTCGCTTTCGCATGTCCGGCGCGGGTGTGGCCCGCACGCCATAGCACGCCATAGCACATCATGGCATATCGCGGGGCCGGACCGCACCCGACAGGGCATCGCCGCTTTCGCGACAGCCGCTTCACGTCGGTAACACGTCGAGAATACAGCTTGTGACGGCGCGATAGGCCTGTCGTCCCTTGCACCTGCCGCCCGAGCCATTACTATAGAACACAGAATTTGACAAAGCGGTCCCTGTTTGGGGGGCCGCTTTTACACTAGGGAAGCTTTCATGTCCTGGACCGATGACCGTGTCGAAATCCTGAAGAAAATGTGGGGCGAGGGCCAGTCGGCCAGCCAGATCGCCAAGGAGCTTGGCGGTGTGACCCGCAATGCGGTGATCGGCAAGGTGCACCGGCTGGGCCTGTCGAACCGCACCACCGCTGGTGCCGCCGCAAAGCCCGAGCCAAAGGCGAAGCCCGCCGCCAAGCCGGATCCAAAGCCGAAGGCGGCAGAGCCTGCGCCAGAAAAGCCGGAGCTCAAGACCGAGCCCGCGATTGCGCCTCAGGCCAACCTGCCCGCACGCAAGCAGATCATCCCGGCGGGACAACCGCTGCCCCCGCAGCCCTCTGCCAATGAGATCAGCCCGGAAGCCCTGGCGAAGGTCAACGAGATCGAGAAGAAGGCCAAGAAGCTGAGCCTGATGGAGCTGACCGAGCGGACCTGCAAATGGCCCGTCGGCGACCCCGCCACCGAGGATTTCTGGTTCTGCGGCCTGCCCGTGAAACAGGGCAAGCCCTATTGCGAAGCGCACGTGGGCGTGGCGTTCCAGCCGATGAGCGCGCGCCGCGACCGGCGCCGCTGAATTTCGGGGCACCCCTGTCGCGGGTCGCCAAGCGCACCCGCGGCGACAGCTTGACCTTGCTGTGCGTGAAACATTGCGAACGCAATGGTGATTTGCAACAACGGGTCCGCGCGTGGTCTCTGACGGTCGTCCCCTGAAAGAGGCTCGCTGATGTCACCGTCTTCCGCCAAGTCCCCGCACATGATCCGCGCCGCTGACGCCATTGCCCGTCGGCTCTATGCTCAGGGGTGCCGTTACGCATTCGGCATGCCGGGCGGCGAGGTGCTGACCCTTGTCGATGCGCTGGAAGCGGCCGGGATCACCTTCGTGCTGTGCAAACATGAAAATGCCGCGGGGTTCATGGCCGAAGCGGCCTGGCACCAGACCGGCGCGCCGGGGATCCTCGTGGCGACGCTCGGTCCGGGCCTGCTCAACGGGATCAACGCCATCGCCAACGCACAGCAGGACCGCGTGCCGCTGATCGTTCTTGCGGGCTGTGTCGATGCCGACGAGGCGCAGACCTACACCCACCAGGTTCTCGACCAGCAGGCGGTCCTGCGCCCGATCACCAAGGCAAGCTTTCGCCTCGATGCCCGCGCGGCCCACGTGATCGCGGACAAGGCCGTGGCCATCGCGCTCGAGGGGCGGCCCGGTCCGGTACACATCGACGTGCCGATTTCGACCGCCGATGCGCAGGTGTCGGCCGAACCTCCCGCGCCGCGTGCGCCCCCTGCCCCTACGGCACCCGCCGGGGACGCGCTGGTCGCGGCCCGCGCGTGGCTGCAGGAGGCGCGCCGCCCGGTCATGATCGTCGGGGTCGATGCCATGAACGGCGGCGCAGGTTCCGCCATCACCGCCTTTGCGGAAACCTTCGGCGTGCCGGTCATCACCAGCTACAAGGCCAAGGGGCTGCTGGACGAGCGTCACGCGCTTGCCCTGGGCGGTGCGGGCCTGTCGCCGCTGGCGGACCGGTATCTTGTGCCCTTCGTGCAATCGGCAGATCTGATCCTCTGCGCAGGCTACGACCCGATCGAGATGCGCCCCGGATGGCGCGATGTCTGGGATCCCCGCGACACCCGCGTCATCGACATCACCGCAGAGCCCAACCACCACTACATGCATCAGGCTACGCTGGCAGTCGTCGCTGATTGCGCCGCCAGCCTTGCCGCCATCGGCGACGGCGTGCCCGCGCGCGAGACATGGACCGGGGGCGAGATCGCGGCGGTAAAAACGGCGCTCGCCGCCGCCTTTCCCACCGACACCGCCTGGGGGCCCGCGGCGGTCATCGACACCTGTCGGCGCGCCCTGCCGGACGATACCATCGCCACCGCGGACAGTGGCGCGCACCGCATCCTGCTGAGCCAGATGTGGACCTGCTCCACCCCGCGCGGATTGCTG
>JBFFQZ010000163.1:0-6796 GCA_041573235.1 Sulfitobacter sp.
ACCTCTACAAAGAGGCCCTTGCGGTCAAGCTGACCGAAACCGAGCGTGTGGCATACGCGCTTGCCCTGGATATGGAGAGTTGAATGGACGAGAGCGTGGCCCCGAAAAATCCCTTCGTCACATCGAAAGGCATGAAATTCCCGAAGGACGGGCATGTCATCACCGGCTCCCTGCGCGGATCGTTGCGCGAAAACCGCTATGAGGAAAAGGAAAGCCAGTGCGTTCTGAAGCTGGTGCGCGACGATGATATCGTCATCGAACTGGGGGCGGGCATCGGTTACATGTCCACGCTGGTGGCTATGAAACGCAAACTCCGCGCGGTCCACGCCTTCGAGGCGAACCCCGCGCTGATCCCCTACATCCGCTCGGTCCACGAGGCGAACGGGCTGACCAATGCCCATGTGACCAATGCGATCCTGGGCAAACGCAAGGGCAGCGCGGATTTCTACGTGCGCCAGAACCTGCTGTCCTCGTCGATGACACCGCTGGAGAGCGACAGGCCGGAAGCCGTCGAGAAGGTCAAGGTCGACGTTCTGAACGCGAACGCCGTGTTCAAGGAAACAGGCGCCAATATCCTGATCGCCGACATCGAGGGCGCCGAGGCCGATCTGCTGCCAGAGCTGGACCTCAGCGGCCTGCGCGGCGCGATGATCGAGCTGCATCCGCAGTACATCGGGCCCGAGGGCGTGAATGCCGTGTTTCGGGCGATGATGGACGCGGGGCTTGCCTATTACCCGCGCGGCTCGACCCAGAAGGTCGTCAGTTTCAGGCGAAACTGGTAGCATGTCGCATCTCGCGGTCCTGTGTGTGCGCAACGAGGCGGCCTTTCTGCTGGAATGGCTGGCCCATCACCGCGCGGTCGGGTTCGATGATTTCCTGATCTTCTCGAACGATTGCGACGATGGCACTGACACCATGCTGGACCGGCTTGAGGCGATGGGGCTGGTGACGCATGTGCGCAACGACGGGCCCTACGCCCGGGGCGGCATCCAGTTCACCGCGCTCAAGCTGGCCGCGAAACACCCCGTACTGAAACGGGCGGACTGGATCCTGCCGCTCGATATCGACGAATTCGTCAACATCCACTGCGGCGATCATACGCTGGGCGCACTGCACGCCGCCCTGCCCCAGGCCACCGCGATCACCCTCACCTGGCGGCTGTTCGGGGCGAATGGGCAGCTCCGCTATCAAGACGCTCCGGTTCTTGACACGTTCACCCGCTGTGCGCCCGCCGTGATGCACTGGCCCTGGCGCGCGGCCATGTTCAAGACGCTCTACCGCAACGACGGCACCTACCGCAAACCCGGCGTGCACCGCCCGCGCGACATCAATGACAAGAAGCTGGCACAGGCCCGCTGGTTTGACGGCAACGGCCATGCCCTGCCCGAGCAGTTCACGACCAAACGCATCTTTTCGAACTTCGGCCAGGACAACTATGGCCTGGCGCAGCTCAACCATTACCCCCTGGGCGCCATGGAAAGCTATGTGCTCAAGGCCGACCGGGGCCGCGCGGTGCACAGCGATGACCTGCTTGGACTGGATTACTGGGTCGAGCGGAATTTCAACACCGACACCGACACGAGCATCCAAAGCCTCGGACAGCCCCGCGCCGACGCGCTCGCAGACCTCATGCAGGACCCGACGTTGGCGCGGCTGCATGGCGATGCTGTCCAGTGGCGCAAGGCCCGATTCGAAGCACTGCTGGAGCAAGAGCCGTTCCGCGCGCTCTTTGGCCGCCTGATGATGACGCAACCGTCGCGGCCCGTCCCCCGCCAGGCCGCACGCTACATGGTAGGTTTTGCCAACCGCGCCCGCAAAGCCGCATCCGATACGCCATAATCGCGCGTTTCGGCTCCGCAATTTCGCCCGAATCCGCTGGTAATCCGCTTTTCAATCGTTGCCAATGAAGCATCACACGAGCAGATTGAGGACCGACCCATGGCTGAGCAAAGCCTGACCTTCGAGACATCCCTTGCGGGCATGAAAAAGACCGACTGGCTGGCCGCCGTCGAAACGCTTTGCGAAGAAGATGGCGCCTTTGAAGCGCTTGGCACACATCATTATTCCGCATTCATCGAACGATCCTCGACCCTTCTGGTCACTTTCGAGACGTTGCAGGGCATCCCGGCGCTTTCGTCACTGGCCCAGCCGGTGGGATGGGAGCTGATGCAATCCAACGGCTGGTCTACCCTGTGCATCGCCTCCGAAGGCGACACCTGGTTTCGCGATCCTGCGGTCTATGCCCACTTCGACAGGCTGATCGACGATGGGTTTTTCGATGAGTTCGAAGAGGTGGTCTTTTACGGCGCGGGCCCCGGCGGTTATGCGGCGGCGGCATTTTCCGTGGCCGCGCCGGGCGCCAGGGTTCTGGCCGTACAGCCGCAGGCGACGCTCGATCCGCGCATTACGGAATGGGACGACCGATTCGTCCACATGCGCCGGACCGATTTCACCTCGCGATACGGCTATGCGCCTGACATGCTCGATGGCGCGGCGGCGAGCTTTGTCGCCTATGATCCGCGTCAGCAACTCGACGCGATGCATGCGGCACTGTTTACGCGTCCGGGCGTGCACAAGCTGCGCCTGCGCCACATGGGGGCCGCGATCCAGACCGACCTCCTCGAGATGGAACAACTGGGTCCGATGCTTGCGGCGATCGCGGCAGGCACGCTCGATGATCTGAGCTTTGCCAGGATGATGCGCGCACGGCGGATGCACCCGCCCTATCTGCGCGCGGTCCTCGCGGCGCTCGACGCGGACGGGCGCGACCGGCTCTCGCTGGCGCTCGCGCGCAATGTCACCACGCGGATGCACGCCCCCCGCTTTGCCCGGCGTCTTGCCGAACTCGAAGCCGAACTCGAAGCCGAAGACGCCTAGCGCAGGCGCGGGCCCCGTGCTAGCACTCTGCGCATGACCCAGACCCTCACAATCCGCCGTCCCGACGACTGGCACCTGCACCTGCGCGATGGCGACATGCTGCAGGCCGTCCTGCCGCATAGCGCGCATCATTTTGCCCGCGCAATCATCATGCCCAACCTGGTGCCACCCGTGGTCACCTCGGCAGATGCCCGCGCCTACCGTGACCGAATCCGCGCCGCCCTGCCCGCCGGTTCCGCTTTCACCCCGCTGATGACGCTCTACCTGACCGAAGACACCGATCCCGCCGATGTGGCCGCGGCCCATGCCGAAGGGCTGATCACCGCCGTCAAACTCTACCCCGCAGGCGCCACGACCAATTCCGCCTCCGGTGTCAGCAATTTCGCCAATGTCGCACGCGTTCTGGAAAAGATGGCCGAAATCGGTCTGCCGCTCTGCACCCATGGCGAAGTTACCGACGCGGAAATTGATATATTTGACCGCGAAGCCGTATTCATCGACCGCGTGCTGGACCCGATCCGCCGCGACCACCCAGATCTGCGCGTGGTGATGGAACATATCACCACCTCCAATGCCGTAGACTACGTCCGCGCCAATGACCGCAACCTGGGCGCCACGATCACGACACACCACCTGGTGATCAACCGCAACCATATCCTCGCAGGCGGGATCAAACCGCATTATTACTGCCTTCCCGTCGCCAAACGCGAAGAGCACCGTATTGCCCTGCGCCGCGCCGCCACCTCAGGCGACGCACGGTTTTTCCTCGGCACCGACAGCGCCCCGCATACCGATGCCAACAAATTGTTGCCCTGCGGTTGCGCCGGCTGCTTCACGGCCCCCAATACGATGTCGATTCTCGCAGAGGTCTTCGAACAGGACGGCGCACTCGACCAACTCGAAGCGTTCACCTCCCTAAACGGCCCCGCGTTTTATCGCCTGCCGCCGAACGACGCGACCCTGACACTGCGCCGCACACCGCCCGATCACCCCACCCATATCGACACGCCGGACGGGCCGGTCACCGTCTTCGATCCCGCCATGCCATTGAACTGGACCACGTAAGCCACAGGCGACACCCTCCCGGATGCAGGCCAACGCCCGCCCTTGCACCCTTCCCAAAATACCTGAAAACCACAGCCAGCCCAGCCAAGGACCCTCACGATGATCCCCACCAGCTACCCCGAGCCGCAAGAAATTGCCCGCCTCACCGCCCGCATGCTGTTGGAAATCGGTGCCGTGAATTTCAACACTGAAACCCCATACACGCTGGCCTCCGGCCTGCCCTCCCCCAGCTACATCGACTGCCGCAAACTGATATCACACCCGCGTATCCGGTCGACACTGATGGATTTCCTGACGGTCACCGTCATGCGCAACGCGGGCTTTGAAGCCTTCGACAACATTGCAGGAGGCGAAACCGCGGGCATCCCCTTTGCCGCGCTGGTCGCCGAGCGCATGGCCCTGCCGATGACCTACGTGCGCAAGAAACCGAAAGGCTACGGGAGGAACGCGCGGATCGAGGGCGACATGAGCGAGGGTCAGCGCGTCTTGCTGGTGGAGGATCTGACCACCGATGGCGGCTCGAAACTCAGCTTCGTAGATGCGATCCGCGAGACCGGCGCGACCTGCGGGCATACTGCCGTGATCTTCTATTACGACATCTTTCCCCAAACCGAGAAGACCCTTGGCGATCATGGCGTCGCGCTGCACCACCTGTGCACCTGGTGGGACGTGCTGGCAGAAGCGAAGGCACAGAAAATCTTTGCCGAAGAAACACTCACCGAGGTGGAAAAATTCCTCAAAGCTCCCCGTGAATGGCAAGAGGCCCGCATGGGCTAACACAAGCTGTTGACCTGACGCGCCCTACCATCGCAAGATGTTGAGGCGCGCAAGCTTTGCACCGGTTATCCACAAAAACATACAATTTGCGCGGTTGGACCCTCTTCGCTATCACGGCGCCGGGGACAACAGGGGGCGAGACATGAATGAAATCACGTCGATGAACACAAATGGATTATCGGTGCAGGCACCTGAATCCATGCCGCATTCCATCGAGGCCGAGCAGCAGCTTCTGGGTGCGATCCTGACCAACAACGACATCTACGACCGTGTGGCATCGATCATCGGTCCCAAACATTTCTACGATCCCGTGCATGCACGGATCTACGAAATTGCGGCGGCGCGGATCGCCAAGAACAACCTGGCCTCGCCGGTCACGCTCAAAGCGTTCATGGAAGACGACGAGGGCCTACAGGAACTGGGCGGCCCCGCCTACCTTGCGCGCCTGGCCGGTGCGGCGATCTCGGCCTTTGCCGTGCGCGACTACGCTCAGATGATCTATGATCTCGCCGTGCGCCGCGACCTGATTGCCCTGGGTCGCGACATCGCGGCCAAAGCGGCGACCGTCGACATCGCGAGCGAGCCGCGCGAACAGATCGTCGAAGCCGAACAGCAACTTTACAAATTGGCCGAACAGGGCCAGGTCGAGAGCGGGTTTCAAAGCTTTCTCAAGGCCGTGACCGATGCGGTCAATGTTGCGAACGCAGCCTATCAGCGCGATGGCGGCCTGTCGGGCGTATCAACCGGCCTGATCGACATGGACAAGAAGCTGGGCGGTCTGCACCGCTCGGACCTGCTGATCCTCGCGGGGCGCCCCTCTATGGGCAAGACGTCGCTGGCGACCAACATCGCGTTCAACGTGGCCAAGGCCTACAAACGCGGGCAGCTGCCCGATGGCAGCGAGGGCGCAGTGGACGGCGGCGTGGTCGGGTTCTATTCGCTCGAGATGAGCGCCGAGCAGCTGGCCGCGCGGATCCTGTCCGAAGCGGCCGAGATCCCCTCCCAGCAGATCCGCTCGGGCGACATGACGGAATCCGAATTCCGCCGATTCGTGGATGCCGCCAAGGCCCTGGAAGCCTGCCCGCTCTACATCGACGACACGCCCGCCCTGCCGATTTCGCAACTGGCGGCCCGCGCGCGGCGGCTGAAGCGGACGCACGGCCTTGACGTGCTGATCATCGACTACCTCCAGCTGGTGCGCGGCACCGGAAAATCCGAGAACCGGGTGAACGAGATCTCGGAGATCACGATGGGCCTGAAAGCGATCGCCAAGGAACTGGACATCCCCGTGATCGCGCTGTCACAGCTTTCGCGTCAGGTGGAGAACCGCGATGACAAGCGGCCTCAGCTCAGCGACCTGCGCGAATCCGGCTCGATCGAGCAGGACGCGGATGTGGTGATGTTCGTGTTCCGTGAGGAATACTACAAAGAACGCGAGAAGCCCGGCGATCACGAGCTCGACAAGATGGCCGTGTGGCAGGAAGAAATGGAACGCCTGCATGGCCGCGCCGAAGTCGTCATCGGCAAGCAGCGCCACGGCCCCATCGGGACGGTCGAGCTGAGCTTCGAGGGGCGGTTCACCCGGTTTGGCAACCTTGTGAAACCCTGGCAGCAAAACGGTGAAGATCAGGCGTTCTGATCCGCTCGCGATGAGGATCGGAATTTTTCAAAAATTCCGGCCGTTTTCTTTCAAAGAAAACGAGACCCGGCAGCGGCCCGCGCGATCTCTTCAGAGGTCAGCCCATAGCGGTGCGCGTAGCGTGCACGCGCCGACTGCAGTCGTGGATCATCCGGAGCCAGCCCCAGCGTCCGGATGAACTCTGTCCGCTGCTGCGCCTTCAAGGTTTCACGGTCGATCTCCGTGCCGAATGCCCTGTCTATCACCGCTCCACCCGGGCTGACGTGAAACCATTTTCCAAAGTCGCGGAAATGATGCTGATTGTGCAGCGTGGTGACATAGCGCTCGATCCTGGTCTTGGGCACGGGCAGATGCGTGGTCATGTGGAACCATTCATAGCTTAGGAAGGTCAGAAACCCGCCCACCGGCACCACGGCCACCGCGATCCACATCGCCTGC
>JBFFQZ010000164.1:0-6784 GCA_041573235.1 Sulfitobacter sp.
AGATCAGAGTCGTGCGGGGGGCTACCTGAAATGCATGCCTTGGGACTGTTAGTCAAAGGTTGCTCAAACGCTCATGCAAGCGCCGACAAACGCCTTGATCAGCGTCGCATCCTTGTCGCCCGGCGCACCCTCGACCCCCGAAGAAACGTCGACCTGCCGCGCGCCTGTTCTTTTAATGGCTTCGCGGACGTTTTCGGGTGTCAAACCACCCGCCAGCATCCACGGCACCGTCCATTTACGCCCCGCGAGAAGCTGCCAATCAAAGCTCAAGCCGTTGCCCCCGGGCAAACGCGCATCCTTTGGCGGCTTTGCGTCGACCAGCAGCTGGTCCGCGACTTTGGCATAAATGTCCAATTGCACCAGATCCGCAGCATCGGCCACGCCCACCGCTTTCATCACCGGCAACCCATAGCGCGCCTTTACCTCGGCCACGCGTTCCGGGCTCTCATGGCCATGAAGTTGCAGCATATCCAGTGGCACAGCAGCGGTCAGCGCGTCCAGCATGGCGTCGTCCGCATCAACGGTTAGCGCGACCTTGCAGACACCCACAGGTACCAACGCCGCCAGCTTTGCCGCTTGGGCTATTTCGACGTGGCGCGGGGATTTGGGGAAGAATACGAACCCCACATAACGCGCGCCCGCGTCCGCCGCAGCAACGACGGAGGCCGCATCCCGCAGCCCGCAAATCTTGACCGAAATGTCAGTTGGCATCAGCCTGTCAGCCAGCTTTGTCCAGAAGGGCGAGGACCTCGTCCTTGCCTTCGTGTTTTTCCGCTTTCAGCCGCTCGATCTCACGTTGCAGGCGGCGCATTTCGCGGGCCTGCTTTGCCGCCTCGGCCCGTTCGCCATACTCGCGGATCCATTCCCAGACGAAACCGACCAGAAGCCCCGCCAGAATGCTGCCGAGGATCACCACGAAAAGCGGTAATTTGATCGACGGGTTCATCGCGAACAGGCCCGATATTTCGCTTGGCAGAACCTGTAGCGACACCATCGAGCGGTTTGCCAAGGAAACGGCAATAAGCGCCATCGCAAAGATGGCGATACAAAAATAGCGGACGTAGCGCATTAACTTTTCCCGTTCAGCCGATCACGGAGCAACTTCCCCGTTTTGAAGAAAGGTACATGTTTCTCCTCGACATGAACAGTCTCACCGGTCCTTGGGTTCCGGCCAATGCGCGCATCGCGTTTCTTGACGGAAAATGCGCCGAAACCACGCAGCTCGACCCGGTCTCCGCGGGCCATCGCTGTCGTTATCTCGTCGAATATGGTGTTCACGATCCGCTCCACATCCCGCTGATACAAATGTGGATTGTCGTCTGCAATCTTCTGGATCAGTTCTGACCGGATCATGTAAGTCCCCCCGCGTATTTGTGCGTCATTATACGTTACTATAGGAACAAACATATCCTGCGGAAAGTGACGTGTCCGACCAATTACCGCATTTTGCTGCATATTTTTTGATATTCACCGCCGATTTCACAACCCGAAACAGAGATCCGCGGAAAAACCGGGAAAACGACCGATTGGGTAATGGCCGGGGTCAACCGATTCGCAAAGCAAAGGCCCCGCGCATTTCTGCGCGGGGCCCTGTGCCGTAATGCGGTACGGATCGACGCTTGATCAGTCGTCGCCGCTTTTCAGTGCCGCGCCAAGGATGTCGCCCAGCGATGCACCGGAGTCCGAGGAGCCATACTGTTCCACGGCTTCTTTTTCTTCCGCGATCTCACGCGCCTTGATCGACACGCCCAGGCGGTGTGCCTTGGCGTCCACGTTTGTCACGCGCACATCGACCTTGTCACCGACCGAGAAACGCTCAGGGCGCTGTTCGGCACGATCACGCGACAGATCGGAACGGCGGATGAAGGATTTCATGCCTTCGTACTCCACCTCGATGCCGCCATCTTCGATGGACGTCACTGTCACCGTCACGATCGAGCCGCGCTTCACGCCGCCGACTGCTTCTGCGAACTTGTCGCCGCCCACACCCTTGATGGAGAGCGAGATCCGCTCTTTTTCCACATCGACCTCGGAGACGACCGCCTGGACGATGTCGCCCTTGCGGTATTCCTGAATGGCTTCTTCGCCACGCTGGTCCCAGCTGAGATCGCTGAGGTGGACCATGCCGTCGATATCGCCGGGCAGACCCACGAACAGACCGAATTCGGTGATGTTCTTGACTTCGCCTTCGACTTCGGTGCCCTCGGGATGCGTTTCAGCAAAGACTTCCCATGGGTTGCGCTGAGTCTGCTTGAGCCCCAGGGAAACGCGACGCTTGGCACCGTCGATTTCCAGCACCATGACTTCGACTTCCTGGCTGGTCGAAACGATCTTGCCGGGATGCACGTTCTTCTTGGTCCAGGACATCTCGGAGACGTGAACCAGACCCTCAACACCAGGTTCCAGCTCCACGAAGGCGCCGTAGTCTGTGATGTTGGTCACGCGGCCCGTATGCACGGATTCCAGCGGATACTTCGCGCCCACCAGATCCCAAGGATCTTCCTGCAGCTGCTTCATGCCAAGCGAGATGCGGTGCGTTTCCTTGTTGATCTTGATCACCTGCACCTTGATCGTCTCGCCGATTGCGAGGATCTCGGATGGGTGGTTGACCCGGCGCCATGCCATGTCCGTCACGTGCAGCAGGCCGTCGACACCGCCCAGGTCAACGAACGCACCGTATTCGGTGATGTTCTTGACCACACCGTCAACGGTCTGACCTTCGGTCAGGTTGCCGATGACTTCAGCGCGCTGTTCGGCACGGGATTCTTCGAGGATCGCACGGCGCGATACCACGATGTTGCCCCGGCGGCGGTCCATTTTCAGAACCTGGAACGGCTGCTTGAGACCCATCAGCGGGCCTGCGTCGCGCACAGGGCGCACATCGACCTGAGAGCCGGGCAGGAACGCCACGGCGCCGCCCAGATCGACGGTAAAGCCGCCCTTGACCCGGCCAAAGATCGCACCTTCGACGCGCTCTTCCGCGGCATAGGCTTTTTCCAGACGATCCCATGCTTCTTCACGGCGCGCCATCTCGCGCGAGATGACCGCTTCGCCGCGGGAGTTTTCGACCTGGCGAAGGAAAACTTCGACTTCGTCGCCAACAGCAATCTTGGGGGATTCGCCGGGATCGACAAATTCTTTCAGCTCGACGCGGCCTTCCATCTTGTAGCCTACGTCGATGATGGCCTGGCCCGCTTCGATCGCGATCACCTTGCCTTTGACGACAGAACCCTCTTCGGGTGTGTCCATTTCGAAGCTTTCGTTCAGGAGTGCTTCAAACTCGTCCATCATATTCGCCATGTAGCGTATCGTATCCTTTGTGTGATGTAGCTGGCCGTGCGGTTGTCTCCGCCGGTCTTGGGGTTGAATTGGACCATGGGGAAGATCCCGGCCGGGATAAAGAAAGAGGGCCGGAATTTCCGACCCTGCTCCATATATCACGCCCGAGGCCTGTATCCGCCCCTTAGACACCCGCGCGTATAGGCCATTTGGCTGAAGCCTGCAAGGGGCTTGGCGCGTCGGTGTGCAGATGTTGGCCGATCAGACCTCGGGCAGGCATCCGACCGGGAAGTTCCGCGCATCAGCAGGCTCCGCATGCCGTGACGGGTATTGATGCCCGCCAAGGCATGCGGCTTGGCATTGCGCCGATGCCGCCGCACGCGGTCACCCTTCGGTTGGTCCGCCCGCTTCTTTCCAGGCAGGAAAGCCGCCGATGTTGGTCACGTTGGTGAATCCCATATCCTTGAGGGTCTTGCCAGCCAGTGCCGCCTGACCGCCGGCACCACAGACCAGATAAATCTCGGCATCCTTTTCAAGGATCGGGTCATACATCGCCTCTACGGCCGGATCTGCGCGGAATTCGATCATGCCGCGCGGCACGCAATGCGCCCCCTTGATCGTGCCGCTTTGCGCGATGGCGGCGCTGTCGCGCACGTCGATGAACAGGCATCCACCCGCGGCGTGCCTGGCGATGGCGTCCTGGACGCTCATCTTGGGCACTTCGGCGTTGGCGGCTTCCATATAATCCTTGGCAGTTTTCATGGTCTGTTTCCTTCAGGTTGCGGCGCTATTCGCGCCAGTGATCGGCTATCCACGGTGTCGGCAGCAGAAAGCGGCGCAGGTGGCGGAACCGTTTGTCGAAATGGCGCGGCCCGCGGATGGCACGCAGGATATGCTCTGCTCGGGTGCGATCGCCCTCTTCGGGCACCCAGCGCCCCACCAATGCATCCGGCGGATTGGGCGTCGCGGGAAAGATGACGACGCGCGCGTCCCGCGGCAGGCGCGGCGCGATGAAATAGTTGAGCGGAAAGAGCGGCACGCATTGGGTCCGGAAATGGCGCACCCAGGACTTCGGCCAGAATTTGATCCCGCCCGGTGCGTTACGGGTCACGAAGCGCTGCTCGAAGGTGTAGGCATCCGCGATGCCCTGCGGGTCTGCGCGAAACATCTCGAGCAGCGGTGCAAGCTTGCCCACCGGAAAGCGAAAGATCGACGTCTGGCCGAGCTTTTCGAAAGGCGTGGTCGGATTGCGCGCAAGGATCACATCGTCCGGATCGCCATGATCGAAGAACTCGTCGAGGCTGCCCGTGATCACCAGATCGAGATCCAGGAACAGTACCGGCCCCTCCACCCCGTCGAGCGTTTCATTCCACAACCGCGACTTGGGCCAGATCCCCTTGGATTTCGGCATCGCAATGTCAGAGGGCGGCAGATCTTTGCAGATGACCTCGCTGCGCACGCCCTCGCGATTGTCGGTAAAGCAGGTCATGGTGAAGGGACCGGTGATGTTGCGCGCGCACATGGCATAGAGGCGGTTGATATAGGGCGCACCGTATTTGGTGCCCCAATTGATACAGATGATCTGCTTCTTGACGGTGCTCATGACGCGGCTCCCTGATTGGGCGCACTGTCGGACATGCACGCGCCGGGGTCAATCGGTGGACCAGCGGTGCGGCGCCGACGGGCAAGATCTGTCCAAAGGACTGTCGCGACACCGGTTCGTATTGATGCCGCAGTTCCGGGTGTGGCCCTAAGGTAGCGGGGGCCTGAGAACTCAGGCAAGGCACCAACCACCACCGGCCGACGTCGTGGTGCCCGGCGAAATCTCATCCGTGTCGACGCTTCGCCCCTTCGGCCACGGCGGCCACGGCGGCCGCCACCGCGTCTTCGACCGACAGATCGGAGGTGTCGATCACCACGGCATCGTCGGCCGGGCGCAGTGGCGCCTCGGCGCGCTCCATGTCGCGGGCATCACGGGCGCGGACGTCCGCCAGCACCTGCTCATAGCTGTCGCCGATACCTTTCGCGTACAGCTCGGCGAAGCGCCGCTTTGCGCGCACTTCGGCACTGGCGGTGATGAAAAGCTTTACCACCGCGTCCGGACAGATCACGGTGCCGATGTCGCGCCCGTCCAGCACGGCGCCGCCACTGCGCGCGGCAAAGCTGCGTTGGAAATCCAGCAGCGCGCGGCGCACCGGGCCGATCGCTGCGACCTCGCTGGCGGCGGCCGCGACTGCGGGCGTGCGCAGCGCGTCACGCTCGAGGTCATCGGTCACGAGCCCCCGCGCCGCCGCCTCGGGATCTTCGCCCTCCAGCACCTTGGCGCCCACCGCGCGGTAGAGCAGCCCGGTATCGAGATGCGCAAACCCGAAATGCGCGGCCACGGCCTTGGACACCGTGCCCTTGCCCGCCGCCGCGGGCCCGTCAATGGCCACACAAAACCCTTCGGTCATCGGCTCCCCTTTCCTTGTCGCCACGCCATCAGCGCGGCCAGGCCCGCCGCACCGCCAAGGCTGGCCCATTTGGTCAGCGTCGCGCGGCTTGCCCACCAGACCGTTTGCGCGTCCGGCCCGCCGCGCAGCAGCGCGGCGACCAGCGCGTTTTCCGAATAATCCGCCACCAGATACAGCAGCACCGCGCCCAGAGCCAGCACGCGCATCGCGCCCCGCGGCCTCTGCAGGATGATCCCGGCAAGGCCCACCGCGAGAAGCGCGGGGAATACCGTGTCGAGCCCGCGAAACAGGCCCAGGTAAAGCGCCCTGGCCCGAGGGCCCAGCGCCGCCAGATATGCCTCTGCCTGCTCCGGCGAATAGCCGAACAAGCGGCTGTCAAAAACCTTGTGCCCGTCCGGCTCGAGCCATCCGATCGACAGAACCGCCAGCGCGAGGAAACAGGCAGCGGCCAGCGCCCAGGTGATCCGCAGCCACCGGTTCATGCGGTGTCGCGGCGCACCTCGGCGCCCAATGCGGCCATCAGCGGCTCGAATATCGGGAACGACGTGGCGATGGGCCCGCCATCATCCACCTGCACAGGCGCATTCGCCGCCATCCCCAGGATCAGAAAGGACATCGCGATCCGGTGATCAAGCTGGCTGGCGCAGACAGCGCCCCCCGCCACCGCGCCATGACCCGCACCGGTCACGATCCACCAATCCTCGCCCTCCTCGACAGCGATCCCGTTGGCGCGCAGCCCCTTGGCCATCGCGTCGATCCGGTCGCTCTCTTTCACCCGCAGCTCTTTCACGCCGCGCATGACCGTCTGGCCCTGCGCATAGGAGGCCACGACGCTCAGGATCGGGTATTCATCAATCATCGACGCCGCCCGCGCCGGAGGCACTTCGATGCCTTTCAGGTCCGGCGAGAAACGCGCGCGCAGGTCGGCCACCGGTTCGCCCCCCTCGGTCCGCTCGTTTTCATAGCTGAGATCCGCGCCCATCTCGCGCAGCGTGGTGAACAGGCCCGCCCGCGTGGGGTTGAGGCCGATCCCCGGCACCAGCACATCCGAT
>JBFFQZ010000165.1:0-6781 GCA_041573235.1 Sulfitobacter sp.
AAGCTGACCCAGTCCGGCGTGATCCTGGACTACCTGGCCGAGACTTTGGGCAAGTTCGGCCCGACGGATGCCGCCGAGCGGCGCGAGATCCTGCGCTGGATCCTGTGGGACAACCACAAGCTCAGCTCGATGGCAGGTGTGACCCGCTTCCTGATGAACTTCCTGCCCGAGGACAAGCAGCCCAAGGAGGTGATTGCCTTCAATCTGGGACGGCTTCAGGCGGCCTATGCCGTGTTGGACGCGCATCTGGCGGGCCGCGACTGGATCGTGGGAGATGGCATCACCAACGCCGATCTGACCTGCTGCGGCTATCTGTATTACCCCGAGCCCTTCGGGTTTGACCGCGCGGAATTCCCCAACATCGACGCATGGCTTACGCGGCTGTCGGCAACGCCGGGCTGGAAATCGCCTTATGACCTGATGCCTGGCTCTCCGGCGGACCGCGCCTGAACCGATGCCGCCGCGCGGGGGCATTCGGACCTGCCAGCGGCACCAGTCGCTGCGCGGGGGCCGTGGCCGTGCCGAAGGCGCCAGTGCTGATCATGCGCTGCTTGCCGCGACGCCACGGCTTGTGAGCCGCTTCAGGGCCTGCGACGGCCCAGACCCATCATCCGACTGCCACACCGAACCGGTGCAGTCATGACCCATTTCGCCCCGAACAGGGCACACGACATCTACCAAAGGAACCTGACATGACCGAAGCCTATATCTATGACGCCCTACGCACGCCGCGCGGCAAGGGCCGCAAGGACGGCGCCTTGCACGAGCTGACCTCGCTGCGGCTCTCGGCGCTGACGCTCAACGCGGTGAAAGAACGCAACAACCTGGAAGGCCACGCCGTCGAAGACGTGATCTGGGGCAATGTCACCCAGGTAATGGAACAGGGCGGCTGTCTTGCCCGATCTGCCGTGCTGGCCTCCGATCTGGATGAACGCATCCCCGGCCTCGCCATCAACCGCTTCTGCGCCTCGGGCATGGAGGCGGTGAACCTGGCCGCCAACCAGGTCCGCGGCGGCGCGGGCATGGCCTATATCGCCGGCGGTGTCGAGATGATGGGCCGCGTGGCCATGGGCAGCGACGGCGCCGCCATCGCGGTCGATCCGACCCTCGCGATGGAGAAATACTTTGTGCCACAGGGCATTTCCGCCGACATCATAGCGACCGAGTATGGCTTTAGCCGGGATGACGCCGACCAGCTTGCCATCGCGTCGCAGCAGCGTGCGAAAAAAGCCTGGGACGAGGGCCGTTTTGACAAATCCATTATTACCGTGCGCGACCAGAACGGGCTCGAGATCCTGAGCCATGACGAATACATGCGCCCCCAGACCGACATGCAAAGCCTCGGCGCGCTGAACCCCGCGTTCCAGCAGATGGGCGAAGTCATGCCCGGTTTCGACAACATCGCGCTGCTGAAATATCCGCACCTCGAAAAGATCAACCACATCCACCACGCGGGCAACTCCAGCGGGATCGTGGACGGTGCGGCCGCAGTGCTGATCGGCAACAAGGAATTCGGCGAGAAATACGGGCTGAAGCCGCGCGCGCGCATCCGCGCCACGGCCAAGATCGGCACCGATCCGACCATCATGCTGACCGGTCCCGTCCCGGTGACCGAGAAAATTCTTGCCGACACCGGCATGAGCATCGGCGACATCGACCTCTTCGAGGTGAACGAGGCCTTCGCCTCCGTCGTCATGCGCTTCATGCAGGCGTTCGAGGTGGACCACGACAAGGTCAACGTGAACGGCGGTTCGATCGCGATGGGCCATCCGTTGGGTGCGACCGGCGCGATGATCATCGGCACCCTGCTGGACGAGCTTGAGCGGGCCGACAAGGAAGTCGGCCTTGCCACGCTGTGCATCGCGTCGGGCATGGGTGCCGCCACCATCATCGAGCGGGTCTGAGCGCCGTCCATGGCACGGGAGCTTTCATCTTCGCATGAAGACGCAGGGGCGATCTATCAGGGCCACCTGGACAGGCTCACCCGTGCGCTTTTTGCGGGAGATTTCGAGAGTTTCTCGGCCGGGCTGCGGTTTCCGCACCACGTAAAGACCGCGACGGACAGCTTCGAGACCCCTGACAAGGTCTCTGCGTCCGAGCAGTTCGCCGATTATCGCAAGAGCATCGAGGCCGAAGGGATCACCGATCTGATCCGCCTGCTGGAGGATGCCCGGTTCGTGACCCCGCAAGAGATCGTGGGCACCCACGTCAGCCACAAGATACGCGGCGCGACGCGCATCATGGAACCCTACCACAACCGTGTGCGCCTCGTGCGGGGCGCGGACGGAGAATGGCGCGAAACCCATTGCGCCAATGCAGTGAGAAACAAGGCGGACAAGTTCAGTATCGTCACCCCCTCGGCCAATCAAATGCAGGCCCCTGAACTGGACCCGACCACGAAAAGGAACGACAGATGACAGATTTCACCATGAAGAAAGATGCCGACGGCATCGCCACCATCACCTGGGATGTCGCGGACAAATCCATGAACGTGATGTCCATCGACGGGCTTGAACAGCTGGACGCGCTGACCGACCAGGCGCTGGCCGACGACAGCGTCAAGGGCATCATCATCACCTCGGGCAAGGACGGCTCCTTTGCCGGGGGCATGGACCTGAACCTGCTGGCCAAGATGAAGGAAGATGCGGGCGACGACCCGGCGCGTGGCCTGTTCGAGGGCACCATGCGGATGCACGCGCTGCTGCGCAAGATCGAGCGCGCGGGAATGGATCCCAAGACCAACAAGGGCGGCAAACCCGTCGCCGCCGTGCTGCCCGGCACCGGCGCGGGCATCGGGCTTGAGCTGCCGCTGGCCACGCACCGGACATTCGTCGCCAACAACCCCAAGGCCCGCATCGGATTGCCCGAAATCCAGGTCGGCATTTTCCCCGGCGCAGGCGGCACAACGCGGCTGGTGCGCAAGCTGGGCGCGATGGCGGCCTCACCGCTGCTGCTGGAGGGCAAGATGCTGGCCCCCGACGCGGCCAAGCGCGCCGGTATCATCGACGAGGTGTCCGACGACCCGATGGCCGACGCCCGCGCCTGGGTGCTTTCCGCCAAGGACGCGGATCTGCTGAAGCCCTGGGATGCGAAGGGCTACAAGATGCCCGGCGGCGCGCCCTACCACCCTGCGGGTTTCATGACCTTCGTCGGCGCCTCCGCCATGGTCAACGGCAAGACCAAAGGCGCCTACCCCGCGCCCAAGGCCCTGCTCAGCGCCGTCTATGAAGGCGCGCTGGTGGACTTCGACACCGCGCTGCGGATCGAGGCCCGCTGGTTCACATCCGTGCTCATGAACCCCTCGTCCTCGGCCATGATCCGGTCGCTTTTCCTCAACAAGGAAGCGCTTGAGAAAGGCGCAGTGCGCCCCGAGGGCATCCCCGATCAGCGCGTGAAGAAGCTGGGCGTTCTGGGGGCCGGCATGATGGGCGCGGGCATCGCGCTGGTGTCCGCGCAGGCGGGCATCGAGGTCGTGCTGGTCGACCGTGACCAGGCCGCCGCCGACCGCGGCAAGGCCTATTCCGAGACCTTCATGGACAAGGGCATCGCCCGCAAGAAATCCACCCCCGAGAAGAAAGAGGCGCTGCTGTCGCTGATCACCGCAACGCCCGATCTGGACGCGCTGAAAGATTGCGACCTGATCATCGAGGCGGTGTTCGAGGACCCCGCCGTCAAGGCCGAGATGACCAAGAAGGTCGAGGCGGTGATTCCTCAGGATTGCATTTTTGCCTCCAACACCTCGACCCTGCCGATCACCGATCTGGCCAAGGCATCGTCGCGTCCTGAACAGTTCATCGGCATCCACTTCTTCTCTCCGGTGGAAAAGATGCTGCTGGTCGAGATCATCAAGGGTCAGGGCACCGGCGACCGCGCGGTCGCCAAGGCGCTCGACTACGTTCGCCAGACCCGCAAGACGCCGATCGTGGTCAACGACGCGCGCTTTTTCTATGCGAACCGCTGCATCATCCCCTACGGCGGCGAGGCGAACCGCATGATCACCGAAGGCATCGCGCCCTGGTACATCGACCACGCAGCCCAGATGCTGGGCTTTCCCGTGGGCCCCGTACAGCTTGGCGACGAGACCTCGATCGACCTTGCCACCAAGATCATGCGCGCGACCAAGGCGGCGATGGGCAACGCCTATCCGGCCTCCGAAGCCGACGACCTGATTGTCTGGATGGAGGACAAGGGACGTCTGGGCCGCAAGTCAAAGGCGGGCTATTTCGACTATGACGAAAAGGGCAAGCGCATCGGTTACTGGAAGGGTATTCACGACAAATACCCGCTGGCCGAAGAGCAGCCGCCGCTGCAGGATGTGCAGGACCGTCTGATGTTCGTGCAGGTCCTCGAGGCCGTGCGCGCGCTCGAGGAAGGTGTGCTGATGGACATCCGTGAAGGTGACGTGGGTGCGATCCTCGGGTGGGGCTTTGCGCCCTGGTCCGGCGGGCCGCTGTCGTGGCTTGACATGATCGGCACGCCCTACGCCGCCGAGCGCTGTGACCAGCTCGAAGCGCAATTCGGCGAGCGGTTCAAATGCCCCGATCTGCTGCGCGAGATGGCCGCGAAGAACCAGACGTTTTATGGCCGTTTCGCACCCGGCGCCGAAAACGCGGCCTGAGATCAATCGCGTGATCTTTCAAAAGGGGCGCTCCGGCGCCCCTTTCAATGCCTCCACAGCTCCTGTTATTTCGTTTCAAAGAGTTTGACCGGACTGCCACGAATGAACGCGGGCTGTTCGGGACGGGGAGCGCAGTGCAGCCGCGGGCATGCGCCTATCTCTCCCTCCAAGAACACCAAGGACATCGTTCACGCCCCCTTGCTCTGGCACCTGTAACCGGCCCGATGCGCAAAACATCAAATCCCTCCCCATGCCGTGCATCCGTTCAGGATCCGACATGCGAACTGCTGGGATCGGGGCATCGCCGCTGCCGGAAAAATCCGGCGCGTCCGCGGCCCCGGTGCCTGAAAGCGTCTGAACGCTAGCCGTCAAAGCGGTAGCCAAACCGCGCAATGTCCGTGGCACAGAACCGGGCGACATGCGCCCGGCTTTCGTCGGTGTAGGCGTCGCGGTAATCCGCCAACCGCGCGCTGCGGTTCACATGCGGCACTTCCAGACCAAAGCCCAGATGCGCCTCAAGCGGCGCAAGATCCTCAGCCAGATGCTCAAGCCGGATAAAAAGATCAGCCCGCTCGCGCCCGTCCCCATCGGTCACATAAGAGGCCGCCGTGCCCTTGCGAAAGCTCTGGGCGATCAAGGGCGCTGCCACGAAGCGCTCGAAATCCAGCTGTCGGGCAAGCTCTACGGCCGGATGATCAAAGGTTTGCACGCGCAGCCAGTGATAATAGCTAACCATGCGGTCCCAGGGGTTGCGCACCATCGTGAAGATGAACAGGTCGTCCAGCGCCGCACGCTCCACAAGACCCTCAAGGTCCGCGAGGGTCGAGTGTTTCCACAACCGTCCCGCCGCCTGCACCCCATCCAGCCTGCGGCGCCGGTTGCGCGCCTTGGGGGTGTCGCCCAGCATGATGTCGTCTTTCATCGCCCGCGCCTCAAGCGCCAGCGCCATGGAGGTGCCGCCTGTCTTGGGGGGGTGGATGAAAAGATACCTGCGGCCCGGTGAAAGGATCATGTGTCCGCCTCGGGCACCTTTACCGCACGCACAGGAACCGCCGTATCAGAGCGCCGCGTGATCACCGCGCCCGCCCCCGCGATCATCACCATGCCAAAAAGGGCAAGCGGGTTCACCGTCTGCTCCCACAGGATCCAGGCCCAGAAGCTGGCAAACACCAGGAGCGAATATGCAAACACCGCGACCTCGCCCGCCTCTCCCAGCAGGTAGCCGCGGAAAATCAGCCCGATGCCGATGATCGATCCGACCGCCTGCACCGTGATCCAGAACCACATGGCGCCGGTCATCGGCACCCAACCGCGTGCAACGAAACCGTCAAACCCCTCAGGCCCGCCCGGTGGCAGGATCAGCAGCCCCACAGCACCAAAGACCGTCAGCATGGCAAAGAACCCCGCCGACAGCGCCACCGCCCCTTCGCCCGCGCACCAGACGCGGGTCACCACGGCCCCGACCGCATAGAGCATTCCCGCCACAACGGGCAGAAACGCCACCGGATCCAGCGCGCTCGGATCCGGCTGGATCACCAGCAGCGCGCCGATAAATCCAGACAGCACCGCGGCCAGGCGCACGCGGCCCACCCGCACGCTCTGAAACAGGACCGAAATCAACAGAACAAACAGGGGCGCCGTGAACAGCCCCGCCACCACCACGCCGATCGGCAACACCGACAGGCAGCCGAAATAGATCAGCATGGCCGTCGCGGGAAACACGCTGCGTCCCAGCACCGCACGCCAGCTTTTCGGGCGGATCGCGCCGATCCCGACAGCCGCCAATCCGGCCAGCAGCGCCACCGCCATCAAACCGCGCACCATGTGGAATTGCCAGAGCGACCCGGTCAGCGAGATATGCGGCACGAAGTTGTCGGTGATCCCCAGCGCGAACATGCCGCCCAGGACGGACAGGGCGGCCACTCCGGGCCGCAATGTGGGATCACTCATACCGCCCTCCGCGACGTCTGTTCAAGATTGCAAAATCCGCACCTCTGCATATCGTGCTGGCATCGATGTGCAATCATCTTGTTGGGGAGAAACGGCGATGGGATGGATGAGTGACGAGACCGGGCTCGACAAATGCGCCGCCATTTACGTTCCGCTGACCCCGCTGTCGCATCTGCAACGGGCCCGCGAGGTCTTTGGGCAGCGGACGGCCGT
>JBFFQZ010000166.1:0-6761 GCA_041573235.1 Sulfitobacter sp.
CCATCTTGAGAAAAAGCGCGTCTGCATCTTTGCCGCGGGCACCGGCAACCCCTATTTCACGACCGATACTGCCGCCACGCTGCGCGCCAACGAGATGTCCTGCGAGGCGATCTTCAAGGGCACCAAGGTCGATGGCGTGTATGACAAGGACCCGGTCAAGTTCAGCGATGCCAAACGCTACGACACGGTCAGCTATGACGACGTGCTAGCCAAGCGGCTGGGGGTCATGGACGCCTCGGCCATCGCGCTGGCGCGCGACAACAATCTGCCAATCATCGTGTTCTCGCTGGACGAGCCGGGCGGGTTCAAGGGGATCCTCGCGGGCGAGGGCACCTATACCCGCGTTCAGGGCTGACCGTTCCGCTATACAGCCACCGATCGCGGTTGCGGCCGGTTTGCAGCATCCCGCACCGCGCGCGGTTCATTCCTGACACCGATCGCGCGCAACGCCGTGGACGGACCCAGGCCGGGTATCTCTCCGAGCGGGCGTTCCACCCGGCGGCGCGCCTGATGCCCCCATCGAAAAGGCATGCGAAACTGTCGGCGGCTTTCAATGACAATGCAGGCGAGGCGGCGCGTAAACCCTACTGGCCTTTTGCGGGCCGTGCGATTAAACCTCTGGTCGAGGTTAACTGCTGACCACAGAACAAAGGACACTGAATGTCTGACGACTTTATTCTCGATACCGATGATCTAGAGCGGCGCATGAAGGGGGCCATCGCCTCGCTGCGCACTGAATTTGCGTCCCTGCGGACGGGCCGGGCATCGGCCTCGATGCTTGAGCCGGTGATGGTGGATGCCTACGGGCAGATGACGCCGATCAACCAGGTGGGCACCGTGAACGTGCCCGAGCCGCGCATGGTCACCATCAACGTCTGGGACAAATCCATGGTGGGCAAGGTCGAAAAGGCCATCCGCGAATCCGGTCTGGGGATCAATCCGCAGCTGAACGGCACGATCATCATGCTGCCTATTCCCGAGCTCAACGAAGAGCGTCGCACCCAGCTGACCAAGGTCGCCGGACAATACGCCGAAAGCGCCCGCGTGAGCATCCGCAACATCCGCCGGGACGGTATGGACCAGATCAAGAAGGCCAAGGCCGACGGGATGTCCGAGGACGACCAGAAGCTTTGGGAAGGTGAGGTGCAGGACCTGACCGACAAACAGATCGCCGCGATCGACACCCTGCTTGAGACCAAGCAGGCCGAGATCATGCAAGTTTAACACCCTTCGCGGGCCCGGTCTTGGGCCCGGCAGGGCCGACGACCCGCGACGCAACAGCCAGCAAGGCAGTGCCCCCATGATCAAAAGCACCAAAGCCAAGGCCGCCCCCCTGCCTGACCCCGTTGCGGGCGGGCCGCGCCACGTGGCGATCATCATGGACGGCAACGGCCGATGGGCCACGATGCGCGGCAGGCCACGTCTGTTCGGGCACCACGCGGGTGCCAAACGCGTGCGCGAGGTGGTCGAGGCCTGCCCCGACGTGGGCGTCGAATACCTGACGATCTTTGCCTTCTCGACGGAAAACTGGAAACGTACCCAGGTAGAGGTGGCGGGGCTGATGAGCCTGTTCCGCCGCTATATCTCGAAAGAGACCCGTGCGCTCAGCGAATACGGCGTGCGGGTGCGGTTCATCGGGGATCGGGTGCGGCTTGACGACAAGCTGATCAAGCTGATGAACGAACTCGAATCCGCGACCGCGCACAACACGCGGGTGCATCTGACCATCGCCCTCAACTACGGAGGCCGCGACGAGGTTGCCCGCGCGACGAAGCGGCTCGCGCGGGATGTGGCAGAGGGGCGACTGGATCCCGAGGAAGTGGATGAAGAAACGCTTCCAAGGTATTTGGATACTTATGTTTTACCAGATCCAGACCTTGTAATCCGCACCAGCGGCGAAGCGCGAATTTCGAACTTCCTGCTGTGGCAGTCGGCCTATGCGGAATATGAATTCATCGACACGCTCTGGCCCGATTTTACCCGCGAAGAATTTGCGCGGTTGTGCGCGTCTTACGGCGGACGGGACCGGCGGTTCGGGTCGGTGAAACCCTGAGGAATGTGATGCGTAAATCCGAAAAATGGTCTGATCTGACCGCCCGCATGGGATCGGGGGCAGCGATGGTGCTCATCGGTGCGACCGGAATCTGGATGGGGGGGCATGTCTTTCACGTTCTCGTTGCGCTGATCTGCGCCGTGATGGTGTGGGAACTGGTCGGCATGCTGTGTCCCGACACGCGGAAAACGCCTGTTTTGCTGGGCGGGATCACGGGAGCGGCGGTGCTGCTGTCGGTCTACCTGCCTGTCGGGTTTGGCCTGCCGCTTCTGTTGGCGCCGACGCTCGTCGGATTTGGTCGGCTTGAGCGCAATCGCACCCTGTACCTGTCGTTCACGGTGATGATCCTGCTGTCGGGCTTTGGCATGATGCATGTGCGCGACGAGATGGGCGTGGGTTGGATGCTGTGGCTTGTGCTGGTCGTGGTGGTCACCGATGTGGTGGGATATTTCGCCGGGCGGACCTTCGGCGGCCCGAAATTCTGGCCTCGCGTCAGCCCCAAGAAGACCTGGTCAGGCACCGCTGCGGGCTGGGTCGGCGCGGCGGCCGTTGGCCTGCTGTTTTCATTCAACACCGGCGTGGGCGCGCAGCTGATCGGTATTTCCATTGCGGTTTCAATGGCATCGCAGATCGGAGACATCGCTGAAAGCGGCATGAAGCGCAAATTGCAGGTCAAGGACAGTTCAAACCTGATCCCGGGCCACGGCGGCGTGATGGACCGTTTTGACGGCATGTTGGGCGCCTCGGTTTTCCTGTTGATCATAGGTCAGTTCATCGGCTTCCCGCCCGGACTGGGATAAGCGATGCGGCGGATAAGCATTTTCGGCGCCACGGGCTCGATCGGGCAGAACACTGTTGATCTGATTGCGCGCGAGGCCCATGAGTATGAGGTCGTGGCGCTGGCCGGCGCGGGAAACATCCGGCAATTGGCCCGCGATGCCATCGCGCTGAATGCGCAGATTGCGGTGACGGCGGATGAGACGCGGTTGGATGATCTGCGCGCGGCGCTTGCGGGCAGCGGTGTCGCGGCTGCGGCAGGGTCGGCCGCGCTGATCGAGGCGGCGCACCGCCCGGCCGACTGGATCATGTCGGCCATCGTCGGGGCGGCGGGCCTTGCACCGGGCATGGCGGCGCTTGAACAAGGTAGCACGCTGGCGCTCGCCAACAAGGAATCGCTGGTCTGCGCGGGCCGACTGCTGCTGGATACGTCGGCGGCCCATGGGGCCACGATCCTGCCCGTGGACAGCGAACATTCCGCCGTCTTCCAGGCGATGGTGGGCGAAAGCATGGATGCGGTCGAGCGGATCATCATCACCGCTTCCGGCGGGGCGTTCCGCGACTGGCCGCTGGCGGATCTGGCGAATGCCACGCTGGATCAGGCGTCGAACCATCCCAATTGGGACATGGGTCAGCGGATCACGATCGACTCTGCATCGATGTTCAACAAGGCCATGGAAGTCATTGAAACGCGGGAATTCTTTGGTGTCTCGCCTGAACAGATCGAGGTGCTCATCCACCCGCAAAGCATGATCCACGCGCTTGTCGGATTTTCCGATGGCGCGTTGATGGCCCATGTGGGGCCGCCGGACATGCGCCACGCCATCGGCTATGCGCTGCACCACCCCGAGCGCCGCCATCTGCCGGTCGAGCGACTGGATCTGGCCGCCATCGGCACCTTTGAATTCCGTGCGCCAGACGATGCGCGATGGCCCGCGCTGCGGATCGCGCGGGAGGTGATGGCCCGCGGCGGCCTTGCGGGGGCGGTGTTCAATGCGGCCAAGGAAACCGCGTTGGACGGATTCATCGCGGGCCATCTGAAATTCACCCAGATGGCGGATGTCGTGGCCGACACATTGGACACGATGGATGCACGGGGGGGCTATATTGATTCCGCCATGACCCTTGATAACGTTCGCGAAACGGACCATCTGGCACGCAAGGCCGCAACGTCGGCCATCACCAAACGAGCAGGGTAACGCATTGGATTTCACAACACTTGTTCCGCAGTTCGGCGGCTTTGTCTGGACCATGATCGCATTTGTCATCGCCTTGTCGGTGATCGTCGCGATACATGAGTATGGCCACTACATCGTAGGCCGCTGGTGCGGGATCAAGGCGGATGTGTTCTCGCTGGGATTCGGCCCGGTATTGTTTTCGCGCTATGATCGGCATGGCACCCGCTGGCAGATCGCGGCGCTGCCTTTCGGCGGCTATGTGAAATTTGCCGGTGATGCGAACGCGGCTTCGGGTAAGGATCCGGATGCGATGGAAGAAGTCGCCAGCGACCCTGAACGCCTGCGTGAAACGATGCATGGTGCACCTCTTTGGGCGCGCGCGCTGACGGTGGCGGCGGGGCCTTTCTTCAACTTCGCACTGTCGATCATCGTGTTTGGCGCAATCGCCATGACGCTTGGCACCATCAAGCAGCCGCTGACGGTCGACGCTCTGAAGCCGCTGCCCAATCCGGTCGCGGGGCTTGAGCGGGGCGATGTGATCACCGCCATCAGTGGCCGCGAGATTCCGGTCGACACGCAGACCGTGGAATACCGTGACTATATGGATTCGCTGCCATTGGAGCCGGTGCTGGACTACACGGTTTTGCGCGATGGCGTCTCTTTGACCGTGCCTGGCCCCTATCCGCTGCCCGCGCTGGTGGGCGGCGTGGGCCCCGAGACAGCCGCCTACGAGGCGGGCCTGATCCGGGGCGATGTCATCACGGCCATTGACGGTGTTCCGGCGTTCGCCTTCCAGCAGTTGAAAACGGCTGTCGAAGGCTCCGAAGGGCGCCCCTTGTTGCTGGATGTGTGGCGCGGCGGCGAGGTGTTGAAGTTCACGCTCGTGCCCAAATCCACCGACGAGCCGCAGCCCGACGGCGGTTTCGTCAACGTGCTGCGCATCGGTATATCCAGCGATGGCGCCATCACCGCAGCGACCGAAACGCCAGGTCTGGGCGAAGCGTTCGAAAGCGGCATCGCAGGCACCTGGCGGATCATCAAAGGCTCGGTCTCGGGGCTGTGGCACATGGCGACGGGGGCGATCAGCACGTGCAACATGTCCGGCCCCGTGGGCATCGCCAAAGTGTCCGGCGCAATGGCCAGCCAAGGCACCATGAGCTTCATCAATTTCATAGCGGTGCTCAGCACGGCGGTGGGTCTTTTGAACCTCTTTCCCATTCCGGCGCTCGATGGCGGGCATCTGACGTTCTATGCCTATGAGGCGGTGGCGGGCAAACCGCCGAGCGATGCGGCCCTGCGTGTGCTGATGACGGTCGGAATCACCTTGGTGCTGGGTCTGATGGTTTTTGCATTGGGAAACGATCTTTTCTGCCCCTAGGGCCGGGGGCAGAGCAGAAAGCCGTTTTTTCGCCACAATAGCCCCGCTTCGCGGCCACAATCGCTCGATACCTCTTTGGCAAACCAATGGACGCTAGGAAGAGGAGCGAGCCAATGCAGACCAATACCAAGGGATACCGTGGACTGAGTGTCCTGTTCGATCTGAACTGGGACCTCGTGCTATATCTGTGCACGATCGGCGTGGCACTTTGCGCAGGCGCTTTCGTCGGCAGTCTGTATTGAAACAACATTGATCGATGATCTGGGGCCCGCGCGTTGCGCGGGCCTTTTTCGTTTAAAAAAAGGCGCTTCAGGCTTTTGACAAGAGGGGCGGGGACGGTTACTCAAGAGGCCAACGGTGTCAATAAGAGTGGTATAAACCATGAAACTGAGGTCAAACACGCGCCAACGGCGCGGTGCCGGGCAGCAGGGAAATCGCGGAGCGATCACCAGGGGGGTCGCTTTTTCAGTATTGATGTCAGCCGCTTGGGTGGCGCCAGCACCGCACGCGTTTGCGCAGCAATATCAGTTCACGCGGGTCGACATCGACGGCAACCAGCGCATTGGCGACAGTGCGATCCTCAGCCGGGCCGGAATCGGCCGGGGCCAGACGGTGACTGCGGGCCAGCTCAACGATGCCCTGCAGCGTCTGAATGCATCTGGCCTGTTCGAGAGTGTCGCGATTGCACCACAGGGCGGCACGCTCAAGATCTCCGTTGTCGAACTGCCGACCATCAACAGGATTTCCTTTGAGGGCAACCGCCGGATCAAGGACGACGCTCTGGGTGCGGTGGTCGGATCGGCGGAGCGGCGTGTGTTCAACCCCGCACAGGCCGAAAAAGACGCCAACGCCATCGCCGAGGCCTATTCGAACGATGGGCGGCTGTCCGCCCGCGTGACGCCCCGGATCATCAAGCGCAGCCAGAACCGTGTCGACCTGGTGTTCGAGGTGTTCGAGGGTGACAACGTCGAGGTCGAGCGACTGAGTTTCGTCGGCAACCGCAAGTATTCCGACCGCCGTCTGCGCCGGGTTCTGGGCACCAAGCAGGCAGGCCTGTTTCGCCGCCTCGTCCGCCGCGACACCTTCGTCGAGGACCGTGTCGAGTTCGACAAGCAGGTATTGCGCGATTTCTACCTGTCACGTGGCTATATCGACATGCGCGTCAATTCGGTCAACGCCCAGCTTACGCAGGAGCGGGACGGCTATTTCGTCGGGTTCAACATTCAGGAAGGTCAGCAATTCAGCTTCGGCGAAGTGTCCGTCACCTCCGAGCTGAAGAACGTTGACGGCGATGCCTATGGCAAGCTGGTGAAGGTGCGCCCCGGTGTGGTCTATTCGCCCACCCTCGTCGAGGCGGATATCGCCAGGCTTGAGC
>JBFFQZ010000167.1:0-6758 GCA_041573235.1 Sulfitobacter sp.
CGGCGCCTTGCCCGGCTTCACGCCCGCGTCGATCCAGCCCTTGCGAAAGAACGGCTCGGCCAGTTCGGCCATGCGCGGATCGAAGGCGGCATAGGCATCCATCACGGTCTTTTCGGCGGTGGGCCAATCGACGGTCCGGGGATCTTCGAGCGGCAGGGGCGCGTTGCGGTCCCATACCTGCATCTTGTCCAGCCCCAGCCACTTGCGCTTGAGCCCGTAATAGCGGTGCGACAGCTTTGGATAAGCTTTCACCACCGCGTTGCGCAGCGCCTCAACCACCTCGGGCTCGACCTGATTGCTCAGGTGGCGACCGGTCTGTGCGGTCTCCATGCCGCGCCAGCGGTCCATGATTTCCTTTTCCTTGGCCTGCGTGTTGTGCACGCGGGCAAATGTCTTGACGTTGCTCTGGAAGACCTCGGCCAGCGCGCGCGCACCAGCCTCGCGCTGGTCGCGGTCGGGATCGGTCAGCAGGTTCAGCGTGCCCTCGATGCCAAGGGTCTCGCCCTCGACCTCGAACTCGAGCCCGGCAATCGTCTCGTCGAACAGCCGCTCCCAGGCATCGCCGACAACGCCCAGATCGTGCAGGAATTTCTCCATCTCGTTGCTCAGCTGATAGGGCTTCATCGCGCGGATCCGGTCGAACACGGGCTTGTAGCGCGCCAGCGCGTCATCGGCGTCCAGCAGCGCGTCGAGGTGGGCGTCCTCCAGCTGGTTCAGCTCAAGCGTGAAGAACACAAGCGGGGTGGTGAAATTGGTGATCTTTTCCTGCACGTCGGACATGAATTTGGCCCGGCCCGCGTCGGTGGTCAGCTGGTAATAGCGCAGCCCGGCAAAGGACATGATGCGCCCCGCGACCTGATTGATCTTCTCGTTGCGCAGCACGCAATCCAGCAGCCCCTTGGCGTCCAGCGTTTCCAGCTCGCCCTCGTAATCGGTGGCAAAGCGCGCGCAGGCCTGCTCCAGCCAGTCCAGATCGCGTTTCAGCTCTGGCGCGTCTTCACCGGTATAGAGATCGTCGAGGTTCCATTCGGGCAGATCGCCAAAAGGCGAGCCACCGCCGTCGGTCTGGGCGTCGCGCACGGGGAAGGGCAGCTGAAACATGGGTCATCCTTTTTTCGTTTGAAGCATAGGTAGGGACAGCCGCGCCAAGGAGCAAGCGGCAAGCGGGGCGCTTTTGACCGGCTCAGCCATGGAGCCGCAGCATTTCGTTCAGATCGTCCAGCGTGTTGGCCTCGGCAGGCGGTTTGTCGCGGCGCCAGCGCAGCATGCGCGGAAACCGAAGCGCCACGCCGGATTTGTGGCGGGCCGAGGACCGGATGCCCTCGAAGGCGATCTCGATCACGTGGTGCGGGGTGACCTGCCGGACCGGGCCGAACCTCTGCTGGGTGTTCTTGCGCACCCAGGCGGTGATCTCGCGAAATTCCTTGTCGGTGAGGCCTGAATAGGCCTTGGTGAAGGGGACGAGGTCGCTGCCGTTCCACACCGCAAAGGTGAAATCCGTGAACAGGTTGGCGCGGCGGCCCGAGCCGGATTGCGCATAGATCATCACCGCGTCGATGGTCAGCGGGCTGAGTTTCCATTTCCACCAGTCGCCTTTCTTGCGGCCCGCGCCATATGGGCTGTCCGCGCGTTTGATCATCAGCCCTTCGGCCTGGGCCGCGCGCGCGCCGTCGCGCAAGGCGTGCAGGTCGCTGAATTCCGCGAATGGCAGTTGCGGCGACAGGCGGACCGGCGCGTCGGGCGGCATCGCCGCACAGGCGGCCTCAAGCTGTGCGCGGCGGTCGCGGAAGGGCAGGTGCCGGATGTCCTCGCCCTGCCATTCCAGCAGGTCATAGGCGTGCAGAACCACGGGCGCGTCCTTCAGCAGCTTTTTCGGCACCGTCTTGCGTCCGATACGCGGCTGCAGCGTGTTGAAGCTTGCCGGATGTGGCGCGCCCGCGTGCCAGACCAAAAGCTCGCCATCCAGCACCGTGCCGTCGGGCAGGCAGTCGACCGCACGGGCCAGCTCGGGGAAACGGTCGGTCATCAGCTCTTCGCCCCGCGACCAAACAAAATGCGCACCGCCCCGCAGGATCAGCTGGCCCCGGATGCCGTCCCATTTCCATTCCGCGCGCCAGTCCTGCGGCGTCCCCAACGCCTCCGGCCCGTTCTCAAGCGCATGCGCCAGGTAGAACGGATAGGGCCGCGAGGCATCGGCCGAGGCATCGGGTGCCTCGATCAGCGCGTGCCACGAGGTGTCGTCGGGGTGCCAGTTGCCCATCAACCGATGCGCCAGTTCGGCCTCGTCGCGGCCTGTGGCGCGGGCCAGCGCGCGCGTCATCAGCTTCTGGCTGACGCCCACGCGCATCCCGCCGGTGATCAGCTTGTTGAAGATGAAACGCTCCGTCCCGCCGAGCCGCGCCCAGGCATCGAGCACGAAGGCCTTCTTGGCCGCGTCGTCGGCCGCGTAGACCGCGCGCAGATCGTTGATCCAATGCGACAGCGCGCGGTTGTCGGTCGTGTCGTTGGGGGGCAGGACCAGCGCGATGGTCTCCGCCAGATCGCCCACGATGGGGTAGCATTCCTCGAACAGCCACAGGGGGATGCCCGCCACTTCGGCGCCCCATTCGCGCAACCGGGTGGTCGTCACCGCGCGTTTGGGCCTGCGGCCCGAGAACAACGCGATGGTCCAGACTTTGTCCGGGTCTTCCGCTGCTTTAAAGTAGTCTGATAACGCATTGACCTTAATGCTTGTTTTTGTGCTCTGGTCGAGGGCGTTAAAGAGGGCTGCAAAGTCTTTCATGCTGCGTCTTCATCGGTCTCCGGGCCGCTGTCATCGTCGAGGCTCTCACCCCCGAACTGGGTCGGTACCACCTGTGCGTTCCATCCACCCTCATTCAGGTGCCGCATGAAGATATCCGTGTAACCATGTGTGACATATATGTTTTCCGCCTCTGTCTGCTGGATGGCCCACAGCAGCCCCGCCCAATCGGCGTGGTCCGAGATGACAAAGCCGCGATCACCCGCCCGGCGCCGCCTCACCCCGCGCAGCGCCATCCAGCCGGAGGCAAAGCCGCTTTCCTGCGGGCCGAATTTTCGCGCCCAGGCCGAGCCGAGCGCCGAGGGAGGCGCGATGACCAGGGCGCCTGGGTGGGTCCTGGCCGAGACATCCGTGTTGGCCAGCACCGTGTCCGGCAGGGCAAGCCCCTGATCGCGCAGAACGGCGTTGGTGTTCTCGATTGCGGTGTGGCACAGGATCGGGCCCGTCGCCGGGTCCAGCATGCTCAGCAGGCGCTGTGCCTTGCCCAGCGAATAGGCGCCAAGAATCGCCGTCTTGCCAGCGGCGGCACAAGCCTGCCACCAGCCGTTGATCTCGGCGGCCACCTCCGCCTGTGGCTGCCAGCGGAAAACCGGCAGGCCAAAGGTCGATTCGGTGATGAAGTGATGGCAGCGTACCGGCTCGAACGGGGCGCTGAGGCCGTCGTCGATCACCTTGTAGTCGCCGGACGCGACCCAGACCTCGCCGCCGACCTCGACCCGGATCTGCGCCGAGCCGGGCACATGGCCCGCGGGATGGAATGATACTGTCGCCGCGCCGATCCTGCGCCGCTCGCCATAGCCTATGCCCTCGGCAGGGATGTCGCCAAGACGGTGGCGCATCACGGGCAGCGCGTCATGGGTGGCCAGATAGCTGCCCATGCCCCAACGGGCGTGGTCGGCATGGCCATGGGTGATCAGCGCACGGTCCACGCGCCGCCAGGGATCGATGTGGAAATCGCCTGCGGGGCAATAGATGCCCTGGGGCGTGAAGGTCAGAACAGGGTCGGTCATCCCTCTGAGATAGGGGGCCGGTCGCGGTTGCCAAATATTTGGCTGCGTATGTTCGTTGTTCAGGCGGTGGTGGTGGTGAAAAAGAGACGCGCGATCTCGTCGAAGGTCTGGGTGCGGATGGCGGGCGTCTCCATCAACAGCTCGTGCTCGGCGCCGTCAATCACGCGCAGTTGCCCGCCTTTCCAGCGGTCCATGCGGGCACGGACGCGCGTGACATCGACGATGCGTTCATTGCCGCCCAGAAAGGTCACGCAGGGCAGGTTGGGGGCCGCACGATCCGACAGGTGCCGCGTCTCGGCCAGCGCCTCGCGCAGCCAGACATAGCTGGGGCCGCCCAGCTTCAGCTCGGGATGCGCATGAAGCTGGTCGCGCATCATGTCGAACATCTCGATGTCGGTGGTCAGCGTGTTGTCCTCGAACGGATCGCTTAGCACGTAGGGATCGCGCTTGGTGCCATAGGGAAGGCGGGTGCCCTGGTTGATCCTTGGCATCAGCGTGCTGAGAATGCGGGCGGGCAGGCGCATGTGCGGCGCGATGTAGATGCCCCACATCGGTCCGGTAAAGGCGACCGCCTGAACCGCCAGCCCCTCGATTACCGCGCGCAAGCCGATGCAGCCCCCCATCGAATGCGCCACCAGGAAATAGGGTCGCGGCAGGTTCAGCTCGCGCGCTGCGCGCATGCAGGCGGCCACGTCCCTCTGATAATCGGAAAATCTATCCACGTAACCGATGAGCGGATCGTCGGTCAGCCGGTCCGCGAGCCCCTGGCCGCGCCAGTCGATGGCAAGGGTGGCAAGCCCGCGCGCGGCGAACTCGCCCGCCGCGTTGCCATATTTTTCGATATATTCGGTGCGGCCGGGAAACATCAGCACCGTGCCGCGCGCGCCCCTGGACGCCCAGACGCCCAGTCGGATGCGCCTGCCATCGGAGGTTTCCGTCCAATAGGCAGTCGCATCTTCCGGGCCGGGGGCCACATCCGTGAACAAAGGCGCAGGCGTGAGGGGCACGGATCAGGCCAGCGCGGACGCCAGCTTCATCGCCAGCCCCATGTCGCCGTCCACGGTCAGTTTGCCGGACATGAACGCGGCGGTGGGGTTGGTGTCGCCTTCGAGGATGCCCTGGAACGTTTCGGCATCGGCGCTGAGCGTCACATCGGCCTCTTCGTCGCCCGCGCGCGCGCCATCGTCGTCGATCATCACGGCGCCTTCGCCCTGGATGTCGAACTTGGCTGTGCCGCCCACGTCGCCTGACAGCTTTTCGTTCAGTATTTCCACGGCCTTGGTGATAATATCGCTCATTCTCGTGCCCTTTTTTGGCAATTGGTGGCGGGGCTCTCTGGAAATCACCCGTCCACCTGTTACATTCAATGTTGTTATGCGTATCCCGAGCGTCAACCTCAAACATACCGTCGCGGCACTTGCTGCAGGATTGTTGCTGTCCGGCCCCGTCGGCGCGCAGACCGACCCGCAATTGCTGGAGGCGCTGCGCACTGCGACGCCCGAAACCGCCGCCTCGGCGCAGCGCGATCTTGAGCGGGCGTGGTCGCGGTCGGGCTCGGCGACGATGGACCTTTTGCTCAAGCGGGGCAGAGACGCCATGGCGGCGGGCGACGTCGGCAAGGCCATCGACCATTTTACCGCGCTGACCGACCATGCGCCGAATTTCGCCGAAGGGTTTCACGCCCGCGCGACGGCCTATTTCCGGGCGGAATTGTTCGGACCGGCGCTGGATGATCTGGAAACCGCGCTGGCGCTGAACCCGGATAATTTCAACGCGATTTTCGGGCTCGGCGTCCTGCTTCAGGAGTTCGGCCGGAACCGCCGCGCAGCCGAGCTGTACCGCCGGGTTCTGGCGTTGCACCCGCATCATGAAAATGCGACCAAGGCGCTTCAAGGGCTCCAGCGCGATGGCATTGGGCGCACCCTCTGAGCCGGGAAGGATGTGCGGTGAATACGCAAGGGCAGGTCGTGGCCGTCTTGGGCCCGACCAACACGGGCAAGACAACCTATGCGATAGAGCGGATGCTGGGGCATCGGACCGGTGTGATCGGCCTGCCGCTGCGGCTGTTGGCGCGCGAGGTCTATGACCGCATTGTCGCCGTACGCGGCCCGTCGGTCGTGGCGCTGGTCACCGGCGAAGAGCGGATCGTGCCGCCGCGCACCCAGTATTGGGTCTGCACCGTCGAGGCGATGCCGGATGGAATGGGCGCGGATTTCCTGGCCGTGGATGAGATACAGCTGTGTGCCGACCCCGAGCGTGGGCATGTGTTCACCGACCGCCTTTTGCGCGCGCGGGGGCTGCACGAGACGCTGTTCCTGGGCTCTGACACGATGCGCGGCACGATCGCGGCTCTGGTGCCTGAGGCGCAGTTCATCCGACGTGACCGGATGTCGGAATTGACCTATGTGGGTCAGAAAAAGATAAGCAGGATGCGCCCCCGAAGCGCGATTGTGGGTTTCTCGGTCGAGAATGTATATGCCATCGCAGAGCTGATCCGGCGCCAGAAGGGCGGTGCCGCGGTCGTGATGGGCGCGCTCAGCCCCCGCACCCGGAACGCGCAGGTCGACATGTACCAAAACGGCGAGGTCGACTACCTTGTCGCCACGGATGCGATCGGCATGGGGTTGAACCTGGATGTGGATCACGTGGCGTTCTCGGCCTTGTCAAAGTTCGACGGACGCCGGATGCGGCCGCTGGCGCCGAATGAACTGGCGCAGATCGCGGGCCGCGCCGGACGGGGAATGAAGAATGGCACCTTCGGTGTCACCGGAGACGCCCGGCCGCTGGACGACGGGGTTGCGCGGGCGATCATGGACCATTCCTTTACCCCGCAGAACAAGGTTAACTGGCGCAACTCAAGATTGCAGTTCGGGTCGATCGACCGGCTGATAATGTCCCTCGAAGAGGCCCCCGACAACGAACGTCTGATCCGGGCGCGAGAGGCGGAC